>CAMYOI010000259.1:0-976 GCA_947259955.1 uncultured Gammaproteobacteria bacterium | reverse complement strand
TCAATGTCCATGATTCGTCGGCGCCAGACAGTCAAGCGCCCTGGATACCACGTAATCGATCACCTTGTCCGGGATGTTCACGCCGGTAGTGTCGATGCTGTTGCGGAATTCCATGGTGTAATTGACCTCGTTGACAAGATAGCCGGCGTCGCTCTCGAACAGGTCTATGGCAAGCACGCCGCCGCCGACGGCTTGCGCCGCCCTGACGCACAGCTCCGCAAGCTCCGGGGTCACCGGACAGTTGCTTGCCGTGGCGCCGCGGGCGGTGTTTGTGATCCAGTGCCGCGAGGTACGATAGATGGCGGCGATGCACTCATCACCGACGACGAACGCGCGGATGTCCCGACCTTTCTTTTCCACGTATTTCTGGATGAAAAAGATGGAGTGGTGATAGCTGCCGAGTACGGTCTTGTGCTCGAGCACCGTCTCCGCCGCGTCGCGGTCATTGATCTTGGACAGCAGGCGTCCCCACGATCCTACGACCGGCTTGAGTACCACCGGGTAACCCATGCCATCTATCGCTTCGAGGGCGGAGTCTTCGGTAAAGGCGATGCGCAGTTCCGGTTGGCGCACGTTCGCATCCTTCAGTGCCACCGCGGTGAGAATCTTGTCACCGCAGGTGTTGGACACGTCGTAGGTGTTGACGCAGGGAATGCCTAGGCTCTTGAACAGGCGCAGGGCGTGCAGCGCCCGGGAGTGATTGATGCTGCGCTCGACTACGACATCGACCCCGGGGCCGGAATTCAGGTCGAAGCACAGCGCCCGGTCGTCCAGCATCACCATCTCGACGTCGGGGCGCTTGCCGAATTCCCCGAGAAGGAGTTTTTCTTCCTTCCTCACCAGGGAGTGCAGGAAGCCGACTTTCACTGCCCCCAATCTTCCTCCGCCTCCGGCGCTTCCTTAAGCGTTACGGGATCGACGCCGGTGACCTCGAGCTCGGTGCCGCAGTCGTCACACTCGATCAATTCGCCTTTGA
>CAMYOI010000258.1:6937-9032 GCA_947259955.1 uncultured Gammaproteobacteria bacterium | reverse complement strand
GATACCGGTCCCATTGTATGGCATAAGAATGGCTCCGGGTACAAACACATTTATGTGCCTTGCGATTTTAGATATGATCACTGCGGATACTGCTCAAATCTAACCACGACGGTCGCCAGCCAGATTCAACACATGACTTGTAAGGACAGAGAGTACTCAGCTACCGACAACATCGTCTTCATACTCGACGATGCCCTTTGCACGGTGTTTGGGCACCCGCCGAGAAACCGGCCTTCGCCCGCGGAGGACCAAGGTGCCGGCGAAGAACCTTCGGACAAGATTCGATCGGCACAATTGATGCGAGTGAACCACGCCGGTGAGGTTTGTGCCCAGGCTCTGTACCAGGCGCAGGCCGTTACCTCGCGTTCGGACTCGGTCCGCAGCGCAATGGAAACCGCCTCCCGGGAGGAAAACGACCACCTGAGCTGGTGCGAGGAACGGCTCGAGCAGCTCGATTCACACACAAGCTTGCTGAATCCCATCTGGTACGCCGGATCGTTCGTGATCGGCTCGGTGTTCGGCTTAGCCGGAGATCGTTGGAATCTGGGCTTCCTGGCGGAAACCGAGCGACAGGTAGTGAAACACCTGGAAAGCCATTTGGAAAAACTCCCGGAGGACGACCGCAAAAGCCGCGCTATCGTCGAACAGATGCGTGATGATGAGGACAGCCACGCGACGCAGGCGGTGAATGCGGGCGCGGCGGAACTCCCTCGGCCAGTCAAGCGGCTGATGTCGCTGACATCGAAGATAATGACCAGTACCGCCGCCAGAATTTAGTGTACCCCGGTGACAAACTGACCTTTTGACCAAGCCATCCAAATCGGCGTATCCGTGAAATAGATCAAAGGAACAGAAAACGATCACGGCCGGTCTGGTGCAATATGCGGGCGAGCCCGACGTTTTTTCTTTCTGCGACTGATCCGGGGCGCCGCGGTAGACCACACCGCGCCAAAAATCAGACACAGGCCGGCGCCGATGGACACCGTCAACCCCACCGCCTGCAAGGGAGGGGTGTGTGACAAAAGAAGCATGCCGAATACGAGCGCGGTGGTGATGCAGCATACCCACAGCGCTTTGAACGTCGTTGCCCACTCCTCCTGGGAATGTGACAAGCGGTTGAAAAACAGCGCGTAGTCGAGGCCCAAACCGACAACAAGCAAAAGCGAAACCATGTGGAAAACTGTCAACTGAATGCCAGATGCAACCAGAATCGCGCTGGTCACCACCACCGACGCGGCGGTTGGAACCAGTATGTACAACGGCTTCAGAAGGTTTCGGAAATTCATCGCGAGAACCAGGTAGATGAACAGCGCACCCCAGCACAACAGCCGCACCACGTGGGACATTGCGGTGTGCATCATATTGTTGGTTGCCTGTTTGAGATCCAGGTAGGAGACCTCCACGCCATCGCTATTGCTCGCAAGCGCTGACATCCGTTCGGGATTGGTCACACCGTGCAGCAGAATCGGAGCAACCCACCGCTCTTCCATTTCGAACAACAATGGCGACAACAGCGGCACCAGCGTTGTATCGCGCAGGGTATCCAGGGTAACGGGTTGCACACCTCTCGACGCGTCCACATCACTGATAAAGGGTTCGAAGATGGCGTCCTTGAAGGGAAGTCCATCCAGCGCCTCCTGCAATCGGCTGCGCAATTCGGATTTTGATGGCAGCATCGATTGACGCTGTTGCTGAAGATTTCGACTGGGCAAATACTGTGCCGCGGCGTCATATTCCGATAGCAGCCCCTGCTCGATAAATTTGTCCAGCCGCGGTATCAGGATCTCGCTCGCACGCAGTGCCGATTCGGCATCGGGCGCAATGATCGCCATCAGTTTTGCGCCGGACCACATTCCAAGGTCCTGCCGCAGGCTCTTGTCTTCGGCACGCAGCGCCTGCGGAATCGGGCTAAGAGAATCGAGCCGGTCGTCCCACAGCGGTCGATCTACGAGGACCAGGTAAGCCGTTGCCAGTATCACCAGCATCGCCATCCATACACGGGCCCGGGGTGCCCGCCGCCCCAGCTTCTCGAGACTATGGTGCAATTGCGCCAGCCCGTGGCTCATTGCGACGCGGTCAGGGATGATATGCGGCA
>CAMYOI010000258.1:0-6883 GCA_947259955.1 uncultured Gammaproteobacteria bacterium | reverse complement strand
AGATGAATCGGGTAATCCACTGCGACGCCGGTGAGCGTCACACCAAATGCGAGGGTAATACCATGGATCGAGCCGAAAAACAGGAGCACCGAGCCGATCGCTGCTATGACACCGAGAACCAGCGGAACGGTAACGAGCATCAGGAAAGTCAGTGATCTGAATGCCAGGTAGAGAAACGTCGTCACGAACACCACCGCCAGTATCGTCAGCAGCCTCACGTCGGCACGAATCGTGTCGCGCGCCTCCACGGTAAACGCACCGGGGCCCGTTATCGAAAACTTGAGGGCACCTTTGCCCAGCAGTTCCAGCTGTTCCCTGAGTTCCGCCACCGCGGCCGCCTGGCCGTCCAGGTTGAACGCGTCGGCCTGCATCTCCAGTATCAACAGACTGCGTTTTCGGTCACGGGACATCCAGACATTGTCGATGCGCAGCGGACCGCCTTCACTCTGACTGACAAGGAGCTGGTCGATGAATATTTTGGAAGCACCCACCGGATCCTTGGCAAGGAAACTTTTCTCGAACAGTGCGGTTGACGATGCCAGGCCCCGCAGCCGCTCCTGCAGGGATTCCCGCAGGCCTTCTACGCTGAATCTGTGGGCCACGTCCAAAGGAGCGACGAGGTACCGGTTCCTGAATATCAGATCCCTGTCCGCATCGTTCAGGTCGTGCTCGCCATTGAGGACACGGGCAAATTTTTCAGATTCCCTCAGCCTGGCCGCCAACGCCGTATTCACCTGGCGCAGCGACTGCTCATCGGCACCGGCGATTGCGACGAACAGCAACTTCGAGGTCGCACCCTTGCCGAGTTGCGTGATCAGGATTTTCTCGGCTGAGGTCGTTACGGCCGGCAGGAATACACCGAGATCGGTAACTACCCTGAACTGCGTCGCGATCGCCCAAAGCGATGCGGCCAGAACAGCCGCCAGTAGCACCCTCGCGCTCAGCCCGATCATCAATGATCTATCAGGCATATATTACTAGAACGCCACCGGTGCAGTATTCAATTTCTCTCGACTTTGAGATATTCCAGGTTTATGACCGACCAGTCTCCATCGGTCTCGCGTATCTCCGCACGATCGATCAAATCACCGCTGCCTTCGAAGTACAGACTGTCGAGCTTCTTGCGCAGAGCTTCTTCTTTGGGGGTCAGTTTGACGGTCCACCGTTCTTCGGTGCCGCTGATTTCGAGATCGTAACGGACCTCGAGCAGCTCCTTTTTACCGGACATCGTGGCCTCGGCGCTGTCGACCAGCCCCTTGACCAGCGGATGCGCATCGGCGGCGATGAACTGGGTCCTGCTTTGTCCTTCCTGCGCTTCCTTTTCCTGTTCGATCTTGACGCCATTTTCGTCGACGGTAACGATCTCCGGGAACGGTTTGTAAGTCTCCTTTATGAACGTACGGGGTGCTTTGTAGACGAAATTGCCGTTGAGTTTTATCGGTTCGACGAGAAATGTCGAGTGTCGAATTTCATTGAAATTCGCTTTGGCATATTGCAGTCCCCGCAACGCGTCCATCACGGCATCGACTGTCCATTCCTGGGCCTGGGCCTGTCCAATGCCGGACACGCAGCCTGCGACCCATGCGGCAGTAAGCAGCGACTTCTTAAGTGTCTGGACGATATCGATCTCCCGCGGCATGCGGGGATTATAAACGGAGTATGCCTTACGAGTCAGATTGCTGGCCTGAATGCTGAAACAGGGCGGCCGGCAAGCCGTGGTGGGATATCCGGGCTAGTCGATCACGGATATGATAACCCGGTCGTGCTCGAAGTAGACTGTGTAACGAGCGTAGTACCAGCGCGTAATCGGTGGTTGCCCAACGGCGGGGGCCTGGTTGTCAGGATCACCGAACTGCGCGGTGACCGTTGTCATGGACATGTAGTTCGTCGGTACGCTGCCGGTATACGGCTCGCGGTCCGTCGACGGCGATGCTGCCGTTTGCATAGGCTCGGCGGAAGGCGGCTCCTTGGCCACCAGCCCGGCGGCAGCCGCGCTGGATGAGGCGGAATCTGTGTAGCGCCACTCGCTGGCCGCTGCGGCCGGATCCGAGATACCCAATATTCCGAGTGCTGCGGCCATCAGGATCATTTGTTTCATCGTCGCCACTCCAGGCTTTTTGCGGTCTTATACCCATCTTTGACCACCTATGGACGGTTGTCAATTTCCGCCCGCCGGGACGAAACCGAATGGCAGATGAATAGGGCGATCGCAAACACGACCAGAGCTCCGCCCTGATGGGCCGCCGCCATTGCCAGCGGCACCGAGTAGACCAGGGTTGATATGCCCAGCGCCATCTGTACGATCAGCGCCAGAAGCAGTAGGGTAGCGCTCTTTTTGATGCCCTCGCCGGCGCGCAGTGCCATCACCCAGATACCCGCAATGAAAAGCGCCACCAGAACGGCCATGCAGCGATGGATGAACTGGACAGTGGCGATGTTCTCGAAAATGTTGGCCCAAATGGGCTGCAACGCCCACATGCCCTCGGGGATCCACCTGTCGTGCATTTTGGGATAGGTATTGAATGCGAATCCCGCCCGGGTTCCGGCAACGAATCCGCCGCTTGCGATCATGACAACCACGGCGATCAGCACAACCCAGGCGTGGCGCCTGATGCCGGAAGGAATGTGTACCGGCTGCGCCCGACGCGCCAGATCAAACACCAGCCACAGCATATAGCCGAGAATGAACACGGCCAGCATCAGGTGCGCCGTCAGTCGGTAGGCACTCACTCTGGGAACATCGATCAATCCACTCTTGACCATGTACCAGCCCAGCAGCCCCTGTGCACCGCCGAGCAGGAACAGCAGCAGCAAGCGCGCGGTCAACCTTCGGTCCAGCCGGCCGGTCATCAAAAAAAACAGAAATGGCAGCAAGAACACGATGCCTATCGATCTGCCCAGCACTCTGTGCGCATATTCGAAATAGAAAATGCGCTTGAACTCGCCCAGACTCATCCCCTTGTTGACGATCTGATACTCCGGGAAGTCCTGGTACCTGGCAAATACTTCTTGCCATTCACCCGCGGTCAGGGGGGGTATGACGCCCATGATCGGATCCCAGTCGACCATGGACAAACCGGAGTGCGTCAAACGGGTCACGCCCCCCAGCACAATCATGCTGAATATGAGCACGCAGCAGATCGTCAACCAGATGATGATCAGTCTGCTATTGTCTTGGCTCGTGGTCATTGGTTTGCGAAGCGGCTAGTACTGAGAATTAACAGGAATAAGGACCGACGCGGTGAAGCACCCGCGCCTGCTGACTCGGGTCACACTTTGCTGAACACCAGTGTGCAATTGGTCCCGCCAAACCCGAAACTGTTGGACATCACTGAATTCAGCTCGGCCTGCGTGGTTTCGCGCACGATGGGAAACCCTTCCGCGGCCGGATCGAGTTTATCAATATTTGCCGATTTCGAGATAAATCCCCGTTCCATCATCAGCAGCGAATAAATTGCCTCGCAAACGCCCGCGGCACCCAGGCCGTGCCCGGTCAGGGACTTGGTCGAACTGAAGCGCGGTACATCGTTTTCGAATACCTCGGCCAGCGCCTCGAGTTCCTTGATATCCCCCACCGGCGTACTGGTACCATGAACGTTGATATAGTCGATCGGTCTGTCGAGGCCTTCCATGGCCTGCCGCATGCATCGAACCGCTCCTTCCCCGGACGGTTGCACCATGTCTGCCCCGTCCGATGTGGCGCCGTAACCGGTCAGCTCGGCATATATTCTGGCCCCTCGCTTTACCGCACGCTCCATCTCCTCCATGACAAGAATTCCGCCGCCCCCGGAGATGACAAACCCATCCCGCTCTGCGTCGTAAGGCCGGGAAGCAATCCCGGGCGTATCGTTGTACTTCGATGACAGCGCGCCCATTGCGTCGAACAGGACAGAAGTGGTCCAGTGCACCTCTTCGCCGCCCCCGGCAAAGACCACGTCCTGCTTGCCGAACTGAATGAGCTCCGCCGCATGCCCAATACAGTGCGCACTGGTCGCGCAGGCCGAACTGATCGAATAACTCATGCCCTTGATTTTCATCGCGGTGCCGATACAGGCCGCATTGGTGCTGGACATGGTGCGCGTCACCATATAAGGACCGACCTTGCGTACGCCCCGTTGCCGCAGCAGATCCGCGGCTTGCACCACATTTTTCGGAGATGCGCCCCCGGAACCCACGATCAGCCCGATACGGGGATCGGATATCTCATCCGGCGTGAAGCCGGCATCTGCGACAGCTTCCTCCATCGCGATGAAGTTGAATGCGGAGGCGGCGCCCATGAATCTAAGCACCCTGCGATCGATATGCTCCTGCAGGGACACGTCAATGGTTCCTTCGACGTGGCTGCGCAGACCCATATCCGCGTATTCCTGATTGAATTGCACGCCTGATCTTGCATTGCGCAGGCTGTCCGTCACTTCCGCCTTATTGTTACCGATGCTGGAAACGATACCCAAACCGGTGACAACTACTCGCCGCATTTTTCCTCCTTAGAACGATTCCGTCGATCTGAACAGGCCGACCCTCAGATCTTTGGCCATATAAATAATTTCACCGTCGGCCTCTACGATACCGTCGGCAATGCCCATATGCAGTTTACGCATTATGACGCGCTTTAGATCGAGGCGATATCGGACGAGTTTCGTACGCGGGGTAATTTGACCGGTAAATTTAACTTCGCCTGAACCCAGGGCGCGGCCACGACCCGGACCGCCGCACCAGCCGAGGAAAAAGCCCCCCAGTTGCCACAAGGCATCCAGACCCAGACAACCTGGCATCACGGGATCGCCTTCGAAATGGCATCCGAAAAACCAGAGTTCCGGCTTGATGCCCAGTTCCGCCTCGATCGATCCCCTGCCATGCTCCCCGCCGCTGCCGCTGACGTGGGATATTCTGTCAAACATCAGCATTGGTGGAAGCGGCAACTGCGCATTGCCCGGCCCAAACAACTCTCCCCGGCCGCACGACAGCAGTTCTTCGTAGTCGTAGCTTTGTTTGGGCGTAAATGACACTTTATTGGTTGAATCGATTGAAGGCCGTAGCGTACCTTGGCGAGACCAAAAATCAAGCATTGCTGTCGTCCGCGGATCCCAGGGCGGAGGACAAATAAGATTATGGGGGCACGGGGCAACGGTTTAAAGCGGCTTGATAGACGGCGGCGTGCCGCAAATCAGTACTATCTCTGCCATCTGCTGTCAGAAAACCGCTGCAGCATCCAGTCGTCCCCATTATTGATTCCAACGTCAAGAATGATCTAAACTGGCGTTGCGCTCTCTGGTATACCAAGACTAAACCCCGAATATCCCGGGGAGCAATTAACCCAACCGTCAGCGAGCGCTTTTCTATCGTTGATAAAAATTGTAATTATCTTAGTTATCATGAAGAGAGGAGTTCAGCATGACTGATAAACCAGCGACACGCAGAAAATTCCTGAAAACGGGTGCGGCGACCGCCGCCACCGGAATAACTGCCGCCACCATGCCCAGTATCGTGGTTGCCGCGGATCCCATCGTTCTCAAAGTCCAGGCGGCGTGGGGCGGCGGGATCTTCCTTGAGTTTGCCCAGGACTACGTCGATCGCGTCAATAAGATGTCCGGCGGAAGCCTGAAGATCGATCTGCTGGGCGTCGGCGCGGTGGTGAAGACCGCTGAGATGCAGACCGCGGTGCACAAGGGTGTGCTGGACGGCGCTCATCTGGTAACCGCCTATACTCATGCACGACCGGCTGAAGCTGGACCTGGTGGGCTTTTTTACCGGCCCCATGCCCGCGCAGCCACTCGGTTGGTTCAAGGAGGAGATCAAAAGTTCTGATCAGATGAAAGGCTTGAAATACCGCACCGTAGGCCTCGCGGCCGACGTGCTGCAGGAAATGGGCATGTCCGTGGTGCAGCTGCCTGGCGGTGAAATTCAGCCCGCCCTGAAGAGCGGCCTGATAGACGCCGCCGAGTTCAACAATCCCACATCGGACAAGGACTTCGGCATGCAGGATGTGTCAAAGTACTATCACCTGGCCAGTTTCCACCAATCCCAGGAGTGCTTTGAAATCATCTACAACAAAACGCTGTTCGACAAGCTGCCCGAAGAGCACCGTGCGATCCTCGAATACGCCTCTGAGGCGGCCTCCGCCGACATGGCATGGAAGGCTATGGAGCGGTATTCACAAGACCTGGTGAGCCTGAAGAAAGACCACGGCGTCAACGTGTTCCGAACGCCTGACAGCGTCATGCAGGATCAGTTGAAGGCCTGGGATATCGTGATCGAACGTATCAGCAACGATGACGAGTTCTTTGCCAAGGTGGTCGCGTCGCAAAAGGACTGGGCCCAGCGTCACGGTGCCTATGCTCTGAACAACGCCCCCGACTATCGCGGCGCTTACGTGCATTATTTCGGCAAGCTCTGACATGCCGGCCTGCAACGGCTGAGCATGGCGGTACGACCAAGGTTCAGGGCGGCGCACTCGGCGCCGCCCTGTTTTTATCCGCTCCCGTCCTCGAGGTCTCGTGATGACCCGAATCCTGCATTTTATTGACAGCCTCAGCGCCTGGATGGGCAAGGCCTTCGCCTGGTGCATCGTCATCCTCACCTTTTCCACCTGTTACGAGGTCTTTGTCCGTTACGTGCTCAACGCGCCCACCGTCTGGGCATTTGACATGAGCGTGCAGATGTATGGCGCGCTGTTCATGATGGCGGGTGCATACGCATTGTCTCAGGACGCGCACGTACGTGGCGACGTCATCTACCGGCTATTCCCCAAGAAGACCCAGGCGATCGTCGACCTCGTCCTTTACATCCTGTTTCTGGCCCCCGGTGCCCTTGCATTGATCTACTATGGCTACGGGTTCGCGGCAGACTCCTGGTTCTACAAAGAGGTCAGCTGGAGCAGCCC
>CAMYOI010000257.1 GCA_947259955.1 uncultured Gammaproteobacteria bacterium | reverse complement strand
AATAATACGTCGAGTAAACTGATCCATCACGACCAGCACCCAGTGACTCTTGAGCGCAATCGACTCACAGCGGAAAAGATCCACGCTCCACAAACTGTCTTTCATATATCCGATAAAGGTGAGCCAAGAAGGGCCATACCCGCTATTTTCCGGGTGGTAATACTTGGCGAGAACACGCCGCACGACGTTTCTGTCAATTTCAATGCCAAAGCTTTTCGAGATGATTCTCGCGATGCGGGGATAGCCAAAGCGTGGATTCCGGCGTTTGAGTTCGACGATAGCGTGGATAAGTTCTTGTGATGGACCTTTGGGTCCAGTTTTACCTCGGTGGTGTGGCGAGTACAAGGCTCGATATTTCCGGCGCACCAAATAATCATGAAATCGCAACAGCGTCGATGGCCGAACACCCACGGCCGTTTTCTCAATGCGACCGGGACGAAGACACAGTGCGCAGAACCCTAGCAAGAATCGGTTAGCTGGTGACAGATTTGGGGCTCGTTGGCGGGGACGGCACACGACGAGTAATTGCTGCTTGAGTAAGAGATTCTCAGCGATGATGCCCTTCACACCACCCGGGCCGAGCAGCTTAGCGACAGCCGTCAGTAGATGGATCAGGAGCAGCAGAACGTCTTTCATGTGGTCGGTAGGTTAACAGAATTGCTGCTGACAACAAGATTGCGCTACACATTGACTTAAGGTGAGAATTACGAATTCGACACCCACAGGCTTGGTACAGGGTTTGTAGCGTATAGGTATCGAAGGTATAAACCATTCAAAAGAGCGAGACGGTTCGTAAGGGCGCTTAAACTCAGGAACCAAGCCGAATGGCTCGCATTCGCGAAATCAGATCAGAAGCCAAACGATATTCCGACTAATCCAAATGTCGTATATAGAGACAGTGGATGGTCTGGCCTTGGTAATTGGCTAGGGACAGGTACCGTTCGAGGCAAGAAAATTTGCCCGATCACTTAATCTAAAAAGTGAAGACGAGTGGCTCCAATTTACTAGGTCGAAAACTTTCCCTTCTAATATTCCGGTAAAACCTCGTCGAACTTATCAAAATGATGGATGGTCGGGGATGGGAGATTGGCTTGGAACGGAAACTGTAGCATCTCAGCATCGTGTCTATCGACCATTCAAGAAAGCAAGGGGATTCACGCGATCATTAAAGTTGAAGAGTATGCGCGAGTGGCGTGAGTACACAAAATCGGGTGACCTTCCTTCAGATATCCCCGCCTACCCTGAGCAGACATATAAGGATAAAGGCTGGTCTGGCAGTAAAGACTGGCTTGGTACTGAGTAGCCAGCTGTGTAATTTGTTGCTACAACTGATTTCTGCGCATAATCACGCCTATCGACGGTGTTACATGAGTTTGTAGTTAATTTCAATCTACGAAGGAGGCGCACCAAAAGCGAACGCTGGTACTGGGACCAAGACATAGGTAGCGTGTATAAAATCCGGGGAGGAAAGAAATGCAATATATAAAGCTGTCCGATATTTTAGAACTTAAACCGCCGTATAAAGAATTAATAGAAATGGAGGCCAGCCGAATCAAGGATGCCACAGGCGGCATTGCAGTTCCTGATAAATTCGCACAATTGGTAGAGGAACAAAACCAACGGATATACCTAAAGCTGGGTTGTTCCAAAGAATTCGCAAACGTACTCGGTGAAGTGGCGAGATGTCGCGCAGCCGACCTCACCCGAGACGAAGGTGAGTGATATATACAGCATAAAAGGGTGGTGAATTCGGGGCGTGACGAGGAATCAAATAAAGCTATTTACTGGGTAGTAGATTACAGGTCCCACTTTCTGCATCGAATACAATAACAACATCACCTCGTTTAACTTGAGCTTTCACCTGCTCCACTTTTTCGGCCAATGTGAATTCCCGTTCACCATAGTCAGTGCCTTCGCGGGAAATAAACTCTTCGATCACGCTTCGTAGAATCTCAGCTGATAGTTGATTCCAAGGAATTTCCAATATAAGTTTCTTAGCGTGTAGGTCCTGATTACATTTAACACGGTTAAATCACAGCATTTGTGGTCGTGGGGGCAAAAACTTGTGCTTGTCAGGATATCAACATTGTAACACCCATGGTACGTGTCACAGTGCGGTTGATTTATACTCTATATTTTGGTCAGAGTTTGTGCAAATTCCAAACCTTATCTGGCTGACTATTCACCTACTCGCATCCCAACTATCTTGGGACTCGACTTATGCCACGCCAGAATCGTGTTGATCCTTGGGGCGAAATAGTCGCCAGTCCGGAACGGGGGATGTTCACGGGAAACCGGGGTTCCCTTCATCAGGATGGGTATCTCATGAAGAAGTGGGCGCGAAAGGCTTGGGTCACCTGTCTCCTGGAGTTCGAGGGACGCCACCGGCAAATCATGTCTCCGGGGTGTACTGACAAGTTAACTCGCAACCTTGGGTTAGCGCTACCCGGATGGGGACGTTAGTGCCCTGTATGTCGATGTGAGCGGCCACTCGGAACGAGTTTTCCAGTCGAAAGACGCATGAAATTCCCACTTTCGGCCGCCGATTTAGTTAACTTGTCAGTACCCTTGGTAGATCAAAATGTCAGCCGCGCCCGTTACCGTACTTACCTACCTACGGTCGGAATTCGCCGCCTTGCGAGCTAGCCGGTACAATTAATGAAGAGTGCGGTCGGGATAAGATTGTCACCGCGTAGCACAGAGATTCATCCAATTCACGAGTAGAGTAGATTATGGCCGGAGGTTGGGCCCGAGACGGGGCCGTACAAGATCAGATTGACGCCAGCGTTGAAGATGAGGTCAAGCTGGTACGAAGCCGGTTACCTAAGGGCGAGAGCCCTACTCATTGCGAGGAGTGCGACGCACCCATCCCGACAGCGCGGCGCAAGGCGATACCCGGCACCCGGCTGTGTGTAACTTGCCAAAGCGACCTGGAACAGCGGCAGATCGGCATCGGTGGGTACAACCGCCGGGGCAGTAAGGACAGCCAGTTAAAGTAGGCGACACGGTCACTGGCGTCACCGCCAGTGCCAACCTCTACTCGCTAATCGAAACGGCCAAGGCCAATGGCCTCGAACCTTATGCTTATCTGCGCAAAGTATTTACGGAACTGCCCGCAGCTGAAAGCGTTGAACACATCGAAGCTCTGCTGCCGTTCGACGTCTCCACCGATCACACGTCAACAAACTAAGCAATAGCGCAGTTCACAAATCGCTTACACTGTATTGACACCTCAATCAACGGCGGCGGCGATCCGTACCGGATACAAACCGATAATTCATTCAACCGCAGGATTGTAATTAATTACAAAATTTCTCTGTTCCGCCGCATATAGAGGGAGCGAACCATTAAGGTAGGTCAACCGTAAATCGGGTAGATCAGTAGAATATTAGTATTCATTACGGTGGAGACTTGTTTCTAAAACTCAAACATCCGAACTTGTTACTTCGAATTTGTCGAGCATCGGATAGGTGTGACTACCCAAATTAATAGTAAAAGAGCGAATATAAATGTTACAAAAGGACGACTTCGGTAAATATCATAAAGATCTTGCCGAACTACGGTTTGCTGCGGACACGCTGGAAGAGGAGATTGGAAATCTACATCACGAACTCCGGCGAATCAGAGACGGTATGGAACGTGTGGGCGGCTCTTCCCAAGAGTTGGAACAAAAAGCAAAGCAATTATTAGAAAATATTGACCTATGTAAACGTGACTTACGCGAAAACAAGAAGCAACAAAGCAAAGTATCAAAACAGTTAACAGAATAATCTTGGTGTGCTTCGGAAAGCTCGTTTCACATTGTGGGGGGCAATGCCCTCCGGCGTACTTGTAACCGATCCGTCACCGGTCACCTGAATAGACAGGACGGAATCTGCCGCAAAGGCGGCAGGCGTGACAAGCCAAAGAAATGTGGCCGCGGTATAGGTTAACAGTCGGATGTTCACTTCTACCTCCCTGGCGAGGCATTAACAATTAAATCGTTAACAAATTGGATACCGATGTAGATTACTTCATGTTTCCTAAGTTGATGTTGATTTGGCGCAACTATTGCCAAAACTCCTCCATACAAGTGGAGACATTAACGTAAACTAAATTCAATAAACGGTACTTCCCCGTAAAACTAAACAACCGCATTCTCTCCATAGATTTGTAATTGATTTCAAAATCCGGGGCGGGCGTAAAATTGCGGGCGGGTGTATTACGAATAATATAGAGAAAGAGAGAATTATCCTATCCACTGTAACTCTGTTCTGCCCAAGACAATAATCCTGCCAATCTGTAAGTCTGTTTAATATGAGCGGATCCCGCTGGTTCCTACACGAGACGGTACCCATAAGCTTTAGCTGTAAGAATTGTGACTCGATTTGACGAGTTCAATCTTTGTTTTTGAGAAGACCAGTCAGATTGTCAAATATCAGTGCGTTACCGGATTGTAACTGGAGATATATTACGTTTTATCAACTGGGGTATACTCCAGTGTGAGGTTCATAAATAGGAAAAAATGCGGAGAACAGTTTGGCTATAAACTACGTGCTCATCGATTTTGAAAACGTTCAACCGAGAAACCTCGAAATATTATCCAGTCACCCATTTAAAGTTCTTGTCTTCGTTGGAGCTAGCCAAGCCAAGATTCCGTATGAACTGGCGGCGGCAATGCAGCAGCTTGGAGAGAATGCCCAATACGTGAAAATCGGTGGCAACGGCAAAAATGCACTTGATTTCCATGTGGCATTCTATATCGGTGAACTCGTAACAAAGTACCCGGATGCATACTTCCACATCATTTCAAAAGACACTGGTTTTGATCCTCTGGTTAAGCACCTTAAAGGCCGAAAGATACGGATTCAGAGAGAAAAAGATCTTGCGGAAATCCCTGTGTTGCAGATGTCTACGGCCACTAGTAACGATGAAAAGATTGCTGCAATCGTTAAGAACCTAGCCGGGCGGGGACACTCAAGACCGAGGAAAGAAAAAACATTAGCCAACACAATCAATACACTGTTCACTCAAAAGCTTGAAGAAGAGGAACTGATATCGTTGATTAATGAACTACAAGAGAAAAAGTTCATCGTGGTAAGTGAAGGTAATGTTTCCTACAAACTGCCACAGTAGACCAAGCAAGTCACGCCAACCGTTGTGGCTGTCCCGGAGGGGTTTGTGGTTGATTAAATTCCATTAGTATTTCTGATCGGGGCGAGGGGTCTGAATCGGGTGGGCGAAGCACAGCAATGAAGAAATTGTACCCGTGGGGTCGAGGTATTGTTTACGCAATGATATGGAGCGCGATCCAAGGCACAAAGAAAAACACGATATTCAGCACCTTATAGAAAGCAATACCGGCATAATGTATGGTGTCAAATTGATCGCTGGATACGCGAAACCACCGAGTGTGCATTTTGTAGACCCAGTCATGGGCCGCAACCAACCAAAGCCACCACCATAACAAAAAGCCAGTATTTATAATCCAACACCAGAACAGTACATCACGTAACTCTATAATAGTCATCGAAGATCTCCCCCAATGTTTTCCGTGTAGGTTCAATCTACCCGTAGTACCGGCGGATCATATTGATGTCGGTCAAACCTGGATTACTAAACCTCATCCAGTTGGGTGAAGAATCCCGCCCAGAATCAAGTTACCCTACTCACATGGATGTGACGCAGCCCCACAGCCCCGAAAGCTACCCTCTCGAGATCGAACCCATAGGTTAACGGGGTGGGTGGTTATCTCGTATGGCGTTAAAGCTGAAGAGGCACTTGGCCGAACGGTGGATTGTTTACATCCTGCAATGTGCTGATGGTTCGCTCTACACAGGCATTACCAACGACCTGAACCGGCGACTCGAACAGCACAACGCAGGCACGGCTTCTCGCTACACACGCAGCCGATTGCCCGTCACTTTGGTATATCACGAAGAACCCACGACCAAGGGCGGGGCGTTGAAACGAGAGTTGTCTATCAAATCCCTGTCACGGAAGGCGAAAGAAGCACTTATCCAGTCTGTGAAGCCCTCAACCATCAACCAACGGTAGAAAATTTAGCGCCGGGTAGGATCGAACTATTCCGGTGCCGGGACGCCGGAGCCGATGGTAAAGTGGAGAATAACAGCCGCAGCAATGGTGACACCGATAGCCCACGCTCGCGGATTGTCAGCGCCGCGCAACTTAGCAATCCAATAGGTTGCGCCGTAGATTGCACCGAAGACTGCGACATTGATCATCGTGGTGTAAAACATGGGTGTCCTCCGCAAAAACCTCGTCGCACTCGAGCCGAGGCGATCGCGTACTCATGATGGAGTCCTCCAAGGATTGGCTTGGAGATAGCTTTTCGTCCGTCAGCAATTCGATGACGATCATGCCCGATTGCCACGGGGATGCCAGGCGTTGGATCAGGCACGCTTGGTCCGAGCGCTGCATGCGGTCTCGACCGGTTATAGTGGGCGACCCATTCTTTTACGAATTTTCTAAGATGGGTTTCGTTGAGCGGAATCATATAATCGAGACACTCCCGTCTCATCGATCCGATCACGCGTTCACAGATCGAATTCGCCTGCGGACTGCGATACGGCGTTTCGATCACATCGATCCCCAGACGCGTGATGGATCTGCCGAGTTCCTTTGAGAAGATGTTGTCGCGGTCATGGATTAGAAAACGATACCGGTGTTCGCAGGGAATCGCCTCACGGAGTGACTGTAACGTCCACTCCGCCGTCTGCAATTCGCTGCCATTGCAGTGCCACAGCCGGCGCGAACCCTGTTCGATACCCACCAACA
>CAMYOI010000256.1 GCA_947259955.1 uncultured Gammaproteobacteria bacterium | reverse complement strand
ATCGGCGTCGGATTGTTGCCCCAGGAATTATAGGTATCGATCATGATTTCGTTCTTGGGAACGCGCACTACGATATCATTCAGGTCATCCATGGTCTTGATGGGGTGCTTAGAATTGGACAGCACTCGAAAGCCGGCATATGACCACGCAATGATGCGAACGCCAGCATCCCGGATCGTGTTTTCGACCAACTCCGCACCGATTTCGCCTTGGGTCAACTTCACTGCTTCCTCGAGACTGAGAATCATATAGGGAAGAGTGAACATGCCGACTGTCGGCGAGAAAGGCGTGATATTGTTGATCGCCAAAACCGAAAAATCCAGCGTCCCGAGGGCCGCATCGTTGACGGTGTTCTGTTCGCTGCCGAGCTGACCGTTGTGGAAAAGCTTCACGGTGTGCTTTCCACCGGTTCTGCTTTCAAACTCCTCTGCAAACTTCTTACCGGCTGCATCTTGCGTGCCGCCGGCTGCGTCACCGAGCGCCATTTTGAATGTCTTAGCCGACACATCGGCGGCGGGGCCGACAAATAATGCTGCGGCAAGGCAGGCGGCGGTGGCGAGTTTTCCTGCAAATTTCATATTAAAAATCCTCCTTATGGGCCTAATAGTTGTTTATATAGCATGAGCATTGTGCGCGCGGAAGGGCTGGCTAGTCAATTAAATAGGCCAATCACTTATCACTCTACGAGTTTGTCGAGGAATACTATCCCCGTTTTCTTGAACAATTAAACGCCCAAGGCTTCCGGTTTTTTCCATGCCGGTGTCGCAACACAAGCGCACCAACGACGAAAGCTGGAGCGGCTGTGCTGATACGTCGCTCGCCCGGCGGCGTCGACCGAACGCATGGCCCTGACGAGCCAGGTGAATGTGCGCTATATGCTCAAGACACCGTACCGGGACGGCACCAGCCACATCATATTGGAACCCCTGGACTTCGTCGCCCGCCTGGCCGCTCTGGTGCCCAGACCGCGGGCGCTACCACGGCGCGTTGCCCCCCAACAACCGTTTGCGGTTATATGTCACGGGTGATAGGTCGCTATAAGAAATCATCGGGAGAACGGACATTCAAAATGTAAGTTTTGTCATGTGTTTATGGCCGGGTTATGGTCGACTAGACTAGTTCATCGCAGATTTTTTGGGTCTACGCGGAAGCGTGTGGGTAAGTTCTGAATTTAGCGAAGTGTAATACATTGAAATCATTTAGATATTCAAGGCTTCTGTGTTGGGTGAAAATGGTTTCATTTTTCGGTTAGGCTAACGTGATGAAGAATCCCAAGTCGATCCGCGCGCTGTTTGCATTGCCTGGTTTTACTGCCTCATCGAAATTGTTGGGTGTATTCGGTGATCGGTATGCCCGTGTAATCCAACTCAAGAGGCGAAAAAAACAGCGGTGTGTTCTCACTGTGGTCACCGATGCCGGGGGCGTTACGACAAGAAGGTCCTGCGGGTACGAGACCTGTCGGTTGCCGGCTGGCGAATCTACCTGGAGTTCGAACGCTGGCGTGTCAGTTGTTCGAGGTGCGACGGTGTGCATGTAGAACATCTTGACTGGCTGGCCAAGAATCCTCGCTATACCCAACGCTTTGCTATGCATGTTGGCCAGCTGTGCCGGGATATGCCGAATAAGGCGGTGGCGGAGATAGAACGTCTGCACCACAGCACGGTGAAAGATCTGGATAAGTTGTACATGCAAAAGCAGGTTGGCTTGGCGGGGTTGCCAGCACCGAGGGCCATCGGTATTGATGAAATCTCTATTCGCAAAGGGCATAACTACCGGGTCATTGTCAGTGATCTTGATCGGGAGCGTCCGATCTGGGTGGGTGGTGAAGGTCGCAAGGAGACGGATATCGACTTGTTTTTCCAGGCCCTGGGCGAGAAAAAGAGTGCTTGCGTAGAACTGGCGGCTATGGATATGTGGAAACCGTTCCGGAATTCAGTAATGAACAACGCCCCGAAGGCCCGGATCATCTTTGACAAGTTCCATATCATGCGCCATCTGTCAAAGGCCCTTGATGAAGTCAGGCGCAGTGAGTACAAACGTGTCAGCGGCAAGGACAGGAGTTACATCAAGGGGCAGCGTTACACTCTGCTGTCGCGGCGCGAGAACCTGAGTCTGGATGGGCGACGGGCCCTGAAGAAGCTGCTCCAGGCCAACCGGCGTTTGAACACGGCCTATGTCCTCAAGGAAAGCTTCGGGCAACTCTGGGACTACCGTACTGAACGTGGTGCACGCGCCTTCTTCGAGCGCTGGAAAGACAGCCTCAAGTGGCAGCGGTTGCAGCCCTACCGGAAGTTTGCCGAGCTGATCGAATCCCATTGGGAAGGTATTGCCTCTTATTGCCATCCGGATAACAAAGTCAGTCTCGGATTGGTAGAAGGGGTCAATAACAAAATCCGAGTCCTACAACGACGGGCCTATGGCTATCGTGATGAGGAGTATCTCAAGTTGAAAATAGTTGCAGCATTTCTTCCGCCACTACCCAGAAATGCCAATATCAACCCACACGCTTCCGCGTAGACCCAAAAAACTTAACAAAAACTTTTTTAGAACAAAACCTTCTGTTATTGTGCCGGTGAGGAAGTTTTTGGGTGGGTATTTACCCAAATGCTTCGGAGGAGGAGATAATGAAACGAAGATCGTTCGTGCTATTAGATAAGAATGTGAGCATAAATAGATCGGCGACCAGGGAAGGAAACGAGATGTACGGGCTGCTGAAAAGGATCCGGGTCAGTTATGTGGCGCTCGTCTTATTGGTTTTCCCTGTTAACGCATCAGCGCTACCTTTTAACAACATTTTTGTTTTCAGTGACAGTCTCTCGGATAACGGTAATGCAGCCATTGGATTGACAGCACTAGGTGTAACGCCACCTTTTCAGTGCGTTCCGTTCAACTGCGAAATTCCACTTGGGAATCCAAACCCCGACTTGGTTCCGGGCCTGCCTTACCCAACTCCGAACCCCTTTCTTCCACCATTCCCCCGTTTCTCCAACGGGCCGGTATGGGTTGAGGGCTTAGCAAGTGGCCTTGGTCTGAGTGTAGATCCGTTTTTGGCTGGGGGTACGAATTTTGCTGTGGGGGGCGCGAGAACTGGACCACTTAGTCCCCCACCGGGGGCCGTTCCGCCTAGCCTTTTAGATCAGTTCACCTACTTATTTCCAACTGTTACCGGAGGAGTCATACCGACTGATGCCCTTTACGTAGTGTGGGGTGGTAGTGACGATGGACGAGACATCGCTAAAGACAGGGCGGCAGGAATTAACGACCCGACCGCGATTGCTCAAGCAGTGGGTAACATTAGCTTCATTGTTGAAACCCTGGCTATGGTGGGGGCAAGCGTTCTCGTACCAAACCTGCCAGACCTTGGAGTTATTCCAGAAGCAATTGACTTAGGTATAGTTGCAGAGTCAACCAGCGTCTCAAATGACTTCAACGACGCCCTGGACGCTGTACTTGCCTCGCTCGCTGCCATGTACCCGTTGGCAGACATCATTGAGCTCGACATATTCTCGCTGGTAAATGATGTCGTATCCGATCCGGTCGCTTTCGGATTTCTAAATGCGGGAAACTGCTACACCCGTACTTCAGTTTGTGCGAACCCGAACGATTATGTGTTTTTAGATGGTGTTCATCCATCAGCTGCAGGCCACGCTATCATAGCGAGATCAGCACTATTGGCCGTCCCCGAACCCGCCACCCTCTTACTCATGGGCATCGGCTTGGCCGGTTTAGGCTTCGCAAGACATAGACTGAATGCTTAGCGATTGATTACTTACTTCGCCTATCCAATACAGACCCCGCCCTCAGCGGCGGGGTTTTTGTTTCATAGTACGTCGATTCTCAACCCACTAGAATCAGCGTCGCACGTACAATTCCCGCCGGGGCAATCCTAAGACCCCACTCGTCCTCGTTTAGCCTTGGCTCGTCCGATATGCTTTCTACACCGGACGTTTAAAGTGATGTTGTCTTGCATGTTGAATACCCGGTCTTGGCCGAAAGCGCCAGTTCAAGAAAATTGCCCCAATGACAGCAATGGGCAATCTCCGGTCGGTTAAGAGTCATTCTTGGGACCGGCCGCTTCACGCCGGTAAGCGGCCGGACTATTGCCTGAATATTTAGAGATTCTATGCCCGCTGAATACTCAGAACGGACATTCCGACTGTCTGGGCGAACCACCGCTCACGGTACCCGATTCAGACAATCGCAACAAATAGATAAGGGGTGCTATAAGCACCCCTTTGTTATGTACCTGGATCAATCGGGGTCAATCTTCTTGACATCCAGGAGCGACTTCATTTAGGCAAATGGGCGTCTCACTGAACGTCGCGTTGTCATCGTCAGGAATAACAGAAAGATTTCCACCTATCGCGCCAACTTCTACTTTTGCTTTCGTATTGCTTGGTACATTATTTATTATTGCGCTGATTTCGTTTGGCAGTGACACCATAGTGAAATTACCGAACGGTATACGAGCAGCGAAGTTTAAATTCGGGAAATCCTCAACTTCAAATACAACTTCCCAAGTCGAAACGCGAACATACATAGGATGCGCGGGCAGAATAGATGCGAGAACAAGGTTAGTTAATTCGTCAGAATCTGCACATTCTCCCAAATCATCTCCAGCAATCCAGTTAATTACACCTGTATTTTGGTCAAATGCTACATCTTTAGGCGCAGCAGGTAACCAATGCGTAAGCTGAGTTTCGCCAGATAATTGCTCACCTCCGTCCGACTTCCCGGAAATGTCGTAAGGCCCAGCTGCCCATCGCCCCACAAAATCTGACACTGTAACTACTACATCATCCTCTTCTTCTTTAAGGGACTCTTTGCATACTGGCTCCGCGCTCTCGCCAAAAGTCTCTGTCAGTTTCTGGTCCTTTAAAGGACCATAAGCTTTATTTTCGTAAACTTTGTTACCGTTGGCATCATCGATCCTAGTCGAGTTCAGATCCTCTGCATCGATTAGCCAGTGGAATCCAATGTCTCCGTCTGTCGCGTTGATTTCTACAAGCACCTTGCATTCGTCAAAGTCGTCGCAAGGTTCGGTTGCCTGTGCCTGATTAAATGCGCCGCTAACTAACAACGTAATGCTAGCTGCAACAATAAGAGCACGCTTGTCTAGAATACCCCTATCCTTTTCAAGCTTTTCGATAGATCTTTCTTTCATTGCAATTCTCCTGAAACACTGTATGTAGAATAAAACTATAAAAGGCAAATTTCAGTCATTGTTTTTACGTAATAATGTGACACTTAAAGGTGCTACGCTGCTACGCATCAACGTCACTGTATTCTGCGATCATTAATAAATGGTAAAACACACATTGACCCTGAACTGAAATCCAAAACAGGCCGTGTAACCAGATTTTATTCCCTGAAACTTAATACAAGCTTAATTTCGAGGTATCCAATACCGGGAGTCACCCCCAATGAAACCTAATACTGAAGGGAAATTGCAGTCTCGATGCTGGAACCCTTGAGTGAAAATTCTGCAATAGCCTCTGCCTCGATTCGATCCGCAACCGCTGCGTGAACGCGCTGAATGACCAGTTTTTGTCCGTTCGCCGTGACAATTTCGTGATAGTTTTGTGATTCTGGCGTGATTCCCTCAATTCATAATAAATCCTCGATCATTCTAACGAGGAAAACAGTTATGAAATCTGCAATGTTATTCGCCGCGGCGCTGCTTGCGCTGGTCACCACCCAATTTGTACAGGCTCAACCTGGATTTGGAGAGTTGTACTATGAGGGGGGGGTGGTTCGCACAGTGGTCCCGCCAGCGGCGGCACCTAAACAAGGTCGCGACAACATTTATCCCATCATGGGTGGCGTCGAGGGGCAACTGGCCGTGG
>CAMYOI010000255.1 GCA_947259955.1 uncultured Gammaproteobacteria bacterium | reverse complement strand
GTCAACGAAAAAAGTGGTGCGCTGACCTTCATCGAGTAATTCCCATCTCAAAACATATTCAAGCAAGACTCTTGTAACTCCGTGATGGAATACCGCGGTACGTCTAGTTCAATTTCTATTAAGCTAAGAAGAAGGAGCAATACTGTGTCAAACGATCATACTCGTAAAGTATTAGAACAAATTGATGAGCATTGCAAGAAGGTTGGTCGTGATACCTTCTTATCGAAAGTCCAGGCCGCTGCGCAATCTGCTTTGTGTGATTTTCCAACCGAGCAAGAGACGCAGCGATTCAACAAATTAGGTCAAACCTATTTTGCCCAAACCCGAGCGGTCCTCGAGGCCGGTCTGGTTGCCCCAAAATTCGATAATACTATGTTGGTCGCATTTGTAAATGACCTCAGTTGGGTTGTTTTTACATCCCAAATGATCGCAGCTATGATGCGCGATAACGATACCGGCGGAGGATCCGGGAAGACTTGTGTAGGGAAATGTTCCGATGAATACGATAAATGTATGAATGAATCGGGCTGTACGGTCCCGCCTGATGCGGTGCTGCGGAAGGTGCGAGCCTGGCGCCTTTTTACTCGGTCCGCTATAGCGGTGAAAGCCGCCTGTCGAGTTCAGGCATTATCAGCACCGGCCTGATTGACTGGACCTGAGGCATTCTTGCCGGTCCCAACCAAAGCACGATACGCCTGCACCTTGCCCAAGAAATACATTGGGTAGGCGTTGGCAAACTTTGCCAAGCGGTCATACGGACGTGTTCACCATTGCAGACCCCTTGATTTTCTGGATTATCCAATAGTCGGACCTCATAACACCAAACGAGTATTACGAACCAAGCTGGTAGTGTTGATCAGGGTAAATATGGTCCTCGAAAGCTATTTTAGATATGTCTATCTGGTCGGAAGCGACCCGTTGTGCGCAGTCGTAACTTGTAGCATCGCGGAGTCGTCTTGATTCGCCACGGTTTCTATGGCCAATTGATACCATTGATAAGCAGCTTCACCTACGGACATACCAGTTTCCAATGCCTTAGCCATAGCCAGGCAATAGCGTGAATCTTTTTCACGCAGACCGATCGCCAGGCCAAATTGATCAGCGAGCCGCACCTCGGCCATGGGTCGGATCATTCGCTTGACGTGAGGACTGGCACAGGGACCGCTCTCTACCGCTGCAATCAAAGTTTCAGGATCCAGCTTCAGCTTGTGTGCAAGGTGCACCGCTTCTGCAATTGAGGCAACATGCACGGCTCCAAGGAGATTGTTGATCAACTTGAACGCCGTCCCCGTCCCGACATCTCCAAAATGCAGTATCGAAGAGGAAATGACCTCCAGCAGAGGTCGCGCTCGCTCGAGATCGCTTTCCAGTGCCCCGACGAGCAGGACCAAATCACCCGCAGCCGCAGCCGCAGGGGGTCCATTCACAGGACAATCCAGATAACTACAGCCATGAGAAACCGTGGCGTCCGCCAATCGACGGACGTGATTATGGGAAATCGTGCTGCATTCTATGATGAGTGAATCAGCCGGCGCCGCAGACAAAGCTCCGTCATCGGAAAGCCACACACGCTCAGAGGCAGTATCATCTGAAACCATGGAAAAAACAGCGTCAGCATTTTTTGCCGCGTCCGCCGGCGAAGCGGCTAGTCTTGCCCCCTTTTCCATAATCGGTTCGACCTTGCCCGGCGAGCGGTTCCAGACACTAACGTCGTGTCCTGCCGATACAAGATTGGCCGCCATCCCACTTCCCATCTGCCCAAGTCCCAAGAACGCTATCTTTGCCATATCTGACTCCTCTGTATTCGATCATTCCAGCAGCCTGTAGATCGGATTTTATCTTCAGGGTGCTGAGTTACCTCAATTTTATCTGAACTGACCTCTCATCGTAGGCGCCTCGGGGTTGGGAATACGCGGAGTTTCTGGAATCGGTTATTGGTCATGAAGCAGACGGGAAGATGTAGGTCACCATCACCTAATTTTCTGCAAGCGGACGCTGACTACTCACTGGTTTCAATCAACAAAATCCAAATCACTGAGTTGATTGAGTGGTGTTGCAGGATGGGGACACGATCAACTTCCCCAACTGCAAACTCAAGTTCGTCACCGGCGATGAAGACAACGATCAGACCTACCGCGACTTCGCGTCCTGGTGGCGGCAACGAAAGACTGGCTAGCAGAAGGCCGTGCCATAAAAAAAGGCCGCTCAAAGCGGCCTTTTTTGATCAGGATGCTGCCATGTCCTTGAGTTTCTTGAGCGGCGTGACGCGCACTTTCACGCTCGCGGGACGGGCCGCGACGTCCATGGTCTCACCGGGTCGAAACGGATTGGGTACGTTCTTCTGTGCCTTGCGCGCGGGGACCTTGACGGTCTTGATCTTGAGCAGACCAGGCAGGGTGAAAGCACCGACCGCACTTTTCTTTACGTGTCGTTCGACGACGACGGACAGTTCATCGAGAACGGTTTTTACTTCGTTCTTGCCGAGGCCGGTGTTTTCGGCCAGTTCCGCGATAAGCTGAGTTTTGCTCATCGCTTCTTTCAAAGCGGTTGTCTTTGACGCCATGGTTGCTCCTGAATAATCGGATCGGGAATCGATCCTGAAGATATGCGAATGCCAACGTTCAAGTCGGCCAATTGAAAAAACCGGCGCGATTCTATAGAACCCGACGAGGAAAAAAAAGCGAAAAACGCCTGTACGTGGGGATATTGTTCAAAAAAGTGACGTGTTCAAACCCGCCGAAGGGCAGTTGATTGCCCGGAGGGGTCATTGACGAACCGCGGATGACAGAAAGTGTTCGAGCAATTTGACCACTGCCTCCGGTTGTTCTTGCTGGACCCAGTGACCGGCTCCAGGGACTAGTTCACAACTTATCATTTGGGTACAGGTATAGTCCTGCATTTTTTCGAATGCGCCGGGCACCTGATAAACACCCCAGTCTTTGTTACCGGCGATAAAGCAAGACGGTACATCGATTGTTCGACCGGAATAGACTTGTAGCTCCTTCGATTGCTCACTACTGAAACTACACCGATACCATTGCAAACCACCCTGAAATCCGGTTCGAGAGAACTCTTGCACATAGAATTGCAACTCCTCTTCCGTAAGCCAGGAACAAGATGCAATTTCATCCTCTGACGGCATATTGGGGGAGACTGTTTCGGCCATTCCCAAGTCCAAATCCATAATGTAGTAGCTGGGCATTTTGGCCAACTCCTCTGCACTCCACGCGCGTAATGGATGAGGATTATTGCCTGCCCAGTCCGCACTTTTGTAATGGAAGTAGGCGCGAAGAAAATCGGCGAGTCCTTGAGAGCAATTGCGCATATCCATATCCGCCGAACGAGTACAATAGTATCGTTGATAATGCTTGCGCGGTCGCTTGAGGGTAGTCAGCATTTCATCTATATCTGGTTCGGTAGAGCCTGCGACGGGAAAGGCAGGAGGTCCTTCAAACGGCGCACTCATCAATACAACGGAACGAAATACGTCGGGTTTGGTCAACGCGCAATAGGCTGCAACCGGAGAACCAAAGTCGTGACTAACAACGGCATCAACCGAACTGTGGCCTAGCGCCAAAATCAGTTCCAAGGTATCACGTACTAGATTCAGGATACGAAATGAAGCCAGATCCCCATCATAGTCTGCGTCCCACCCTGTGGTACGACCATATCCTCTTTGATCGGGGGCGATTACATGGAATCCAGCCTCAATGAGAGGCGCCATTACCTTGCGCCAACTATAGGCAAGCTCGGGAAATCCGTGTAGCAACAACACACGGGGTTGGTTGGGTGGATCGTATCCCCCTTCCAGAATGTGCATTCTTAGCCCATTTACTCCATCGACGAATCTGGAACGAGTGTTGTAGGGCAGTTTATTCGCATCAAGTTCAGTGAATTGGCTCATTCGGGTTTGAAATGTGTCAAAGCAATTGAATGTCCGGATCGAGTTGTATGGCGGAAATAAGAGTCACGTATATTTGAACGTCGCAGCGTCTGCAGTTGGCCGTTCTGAGCCGATCGATTCAGAAATATTAGCTCTGAACAAAGCGATAATTTGTCTGGCTGCTTTGTAGCTTTCAGGAGCCACCGATTTATATCATGTTGCGGTGCATCAGCTCTGCCGTATGCGACCCATTGCGGAGATTTCTGGTCCTGCTCGAGATGACAGGAGTACGCCAACCACCAGCCATTCCAGCGATTGAAATAACCTGACCTGCGCGGCTCTAAGAACACTGGTCAAACAGCCCGATTTTGTCTCTCGGGACAGCCTTCCTTCCGGCCACAGCAGAATAACTCTACCTACCCTGTGGGGGAGTGCAGGATCATGCGACTCTATCTCTGTTCCGGTGTTCTCTATTTGATAAAGAAATCGCCGAATCGATGCCGATTTCCAGATTCTGTGAACTATTCACCATACCGATCTGCCATTTGTGGGGTATCCCACATATCGATGAAAAGTCCTTTGGAAAGATAGCCACACGTTGCTATCAGACTCAGGAGACAACGATGGACTATCTCGAAGACCACAGAATGAACAGAAGGTCATTGAAGACAGTTACGATGAGAATGCTTTCTGCGAGTGCGATCGCCGGGCTTCGTTCGTTTAGCATCCCGGCAGCGGCGGATATTACCCGTGGTTGCAAGGCAAGATGGGAAGTCCGTTTCGGCGCGACTACAGTTACATTCGCTGACTTCGATGTGAGGGGGAGATGCCGGAGCAAAGCTTATGCCAATGACTGCCGGCGGGCAGCTCGGGCATATGCGCAGGAATGTTTCCGGAGCCACTGGAACTACCGCTGGAACGACGACGTAAGGCGGGGGGTACTTAAACCGCCGAGTTGCCTTCGGCGTGGAGATATCGGCGTCATGTCTTACCCATTGAGAGATGTGAAGCGCGCAGTCGAGTTCCACACCTGCCAGACGACAAACCAGCGACCAATCACAGTCCTCATCGTGGGTCGCACCTACGACGGCGAACGGTGCGGGGGCGAAGTGCTGCTGAGTTCCACCTACGGCGTGACCGAAGAGATGTGCAACGGTTTCTAAGGAGACGAACAATGTTTCGAAAGAAGATACGCATGACAGTTCTTATAGCTGCTCTGCCCGTGGGTGTAGCGTTCGCGAGTCCTCCAGCGTATTGGCACTACTACTATGCCTATGCGCAACCGATGGAGACTTGCGGTGCCCTGATCAAGGAGACAGTGCAGAATATTCAACAGAACTGGGACCTCGACGGCGGCGACATCAAGCCGACCAGTGCGTCCTTCGTAACTGGCAACACCCGTGGGATTCTCCGCTGCCTCGGTCGCGGCGAAAATAGTAGCTGGGTGGTCCTCATCGCGACCGGCGGCGGCAGCAAGGCGAAAACGATTCTAAATGACATGAAGGTCGTAGTGTGCGGGAACTGCTAGACCAGAAACTGCAACAGACGCGAGCCCGAGCGTCCCGTATCGGGAGTGAGTCGAAGGAGTAGTTCGATGACGAATACCCACGACACGATGACCCAAGTTCAAGCCGCTTCCCCGTTTGCCGCGGAAGACGATATGTCGGGAGTCATCAATCCATATGCAGTTCCTACCCATACGGGCATCATCACACCTGTCATCGGCAGTCAAATGGAGAGGGTAGCTAGATATTACAAATCCGATCCGACTTATAGGCAGAGCCTATATGCCTGTAATCATTTGGGATTGTGATGCATCAGTGCAACCTCACTGAAATCCCTATCCAAATCGGTTTGCTAAAACAATGAAAATCGCCATAACGAGTATGTAGGAGCCCGTCGCGCCCCTTGTTCCGAGTGGCGGCTCATGGCCGGGTCCCGACTCACGCAGCGCAGAGAAACCTACAACCCCAAGGTCTGTATGCTCTGTCCGCTATTGCGGTGACTACCGCCAGTCGAGCTCAGGCAATATCAGTACCGGCCTGATTGACTGGACCTGAAAGGTGCTTGTCGGTCGCAACCTAGGTACGCTAAGCCTGCAATTTGCCCTGAACGGTCATAGGCTGGGCCCAGATGAGTTACTAAGTGGGTAAATATTGGACATAACGAATTCTCCATCGTGTGGACGCCGGTTATCAGCGTGTGTTAGTAAGAGTCAGTTGGCGGCACAACGGAGAAATTTGTTTTGAGCAGAACGCAGCGGCAGTTGATTGACGGACAACCGGTATTGATTGTGATTGATATTCAAGGGGGTGAGCCAGATGACGGAAGTCCATCCGCCATACCCTTCATGCCAGATTACCAAGTCCACATGGATCGCGCCCCAATGGTAATTGAAAAGGCTCGAGAGTGTGATATCTCAGTGGTGTTCATACAAGAAGTTCATCGACGCGACCTTGTTGATTTCGGTCGGGAACTGGATGGTGCAGAGGATGTTCATTTACTTGAAGGTGACGCTGGT
>CAMYOI010000254.1 GCA_947259955.1 uncultured Gammaproteobacteria bacterium | reverse complement strand
AAGATGAACACTTAGAGTAAAAAACAAACCTATCAATGCCTGAGAAAATCCAGCGTTCAACTTCGCCGGAATCAGCGTTCAACTTCGCCGGAATACGCACCCGCCTGCAACATCTCCAAGGCCATGGTGTGTCGAAGCAGATGGACAGTGACCCGCTTCCCTTGGAGCGACGGACACACTCTGGCTGCGGTCACAGCATGCTTGTTGAGCATGTATTTCACTCCGTGAACAGTCAGACGCTCGCCCTTGGCGTTCGGAAATAGTAGGCGTCCCTCGCCCCTTGAGGGTTCACGCAACCAAGCCTTGAGCACGGCGGCCGTCGGCTTCGCTAACGGCGTGCAGCGCTCTTTACGGCCTTTGCCAGTCACCCGAACGTGCGCGCCCGTTCCGAGCACAAGGTCGTCTCGTGTGGTCCCGGTGATCTCCGACAGACGCAGACCGGTTTGCACTGCCATTAGAATGAACGCATGGTCGCGCCGTCCGAACCAAGTGCGCCGGTCCGGAGCGGCGAGCAAGGCATCGACTTCCGGAGGCGTGAGGAAGCGGACCAGGGTGCGGGTGAAACGCTTGCTGGGGATGGCGAGCACGCGCTGGATCTGTGCTGAGTGAGTCGGGAGCTCGAAGGCGATGTAGCGAAAGAACGAGTGAATGGCGGTGAGGCGCAGATTACGGCTGCGCACGCTCAGCCCGCGTTGTTTCTCCAAGTAATCGAGAAACGCCACGATCAGCGGCGCATCGATCTGCTCGAACACCAGCGCGGACGGCGACTTGTGCAGACGTTGCTGGGTGAATTTCAGGAACAGGCGGAAGGTGTCGCGATAGGAACTAATCGTGTGCGGGCTAACCCGGCGCTCCTGCATCAGACGCTGCATGAAAAAATGCTCTAAAAGCGGAGCCAAGCGGGTGGCGGCGGTCATGGCCGCTGCTCCCAACGCCGTTCGAGCCGCGACATCGCCTCGCGCATCAGCTGCGGTGAGGCGCTCAAGTACCATTGTGTGTCAGCCACGTGGACGTGACCGAGGAATGCGGACAAGACAGGTAGGAGACGCTCGGGATCCTGATCGGACCGATACCAGTTCACCAGCGTGTTCGTTGCAAATCGGTGTCTCAGATCATGGAGACGTGGCCCATGACTATCGGTAGCACCGCGCAAACCGATCTGTCGAGACACGGCATAGAACGCCCGGTGAATCTGTCCGCTATCGAGCTGATTGCCCCAACTGGAGACAAACAAATAAGAAGACACCGGTCGGCCCGCCCAATGACGCTGGCGTCGGGCGATGTAGTCTGCGAGCACCCTGCAGGTCGAAGTATGCAAAGGCACCAATCGGTCCTTGCCGAACTTGGCGCCTCGGATCGTTAGCACCCCGGCCTTCAAATCGACATCTTGAAGCCTGAGATTGCGTGCTTCGCCCAGCCGTAAACCCGAGACGCTGAGCAGCCCGAATAAACAATAGTAGACCCACGGCAACAATGCGCAGCGTTTACGGTGGCGTGGTGAAAGCGGCATGTGAAGCGCGGCTTGTAGTAACTGCTCAATCTCCTGGTCAGAGTACAGGTACGGTCGCGCGCGCTTGGGCCGGAACGGCAGCAACCCCGCAGGGGGTATCTGAGTCCGCGGGTCAGTGGCGCTTCGATAGCGCGCAAACAGGCGCACGAAGCTCAAACGTTGTGCTGCCCGCATATCGGGTTGTCCGCCCGAGGGTTGTTTGGCCCAGGTAAGTGCCAATCGGAGTGTGATATAGGAGGCGCGGCGCTGCTCCAGGAAGCTGACGAAGTCAAGCAGCGCTGAACCCGCGCGCTGCAGCTTGAATCCGAGGCTGCGCCGCATAGTCAGGTACTCCTGAACCGCTTGTTGCAAGGTGTTCATCGCACACCTCCCGGCCACGGTAAGGCGAGGGTGCGCAGCGCCTCGAGATCGACCTTGGCGTAGATCTTCGTGGTCTCGGGGCTTTGGTGTCCCAACAGTTCTCCGATCTGCGCGAGGGAGGCGCCTTGACTCAACATCTGCGTGGCCAATCCATGCCGAAACTGATGAGCGCCGGTGGTGGGCGCCTCGATCCCGGCACGCAGGAGTGCGTGCCGAACAATCGATCCGACAGCACACTGAGACAGAAAGCCGCGAATGGGCGCTTTGGCACGCAAAAAGACGCGACGACTGGCGCTGCAGGGACGTCCGTGCCGCAAATAAGTAACGATCGCATCGCCCACATCCTTCGGCAAGGGCAGTTGGGTTCGGCGGCCACTCTTACCGTGTACACTTAAACATCCGGCCTTCCAATCAATGTCCTCGAGTTCCAGGAAGGCGACTTCCCCGGAACGCAAACCCAAACGGGCAAGCAGCAGCAGGATTGCGTAGTCGCGCCGTCCTACGGCCGTGCGGCGATCGATTTGACTCAGCAGTCGGCGTACTTGATCGGGTGCAATCCCTCGGGGAATCGCAGGCATCGACCAGTTCGCCACGGACGGGACGACCGTGGCCAAATCGAATCGACTCTCTCCGCGGTAGCGTACGTATCGCAAGAACGAGCGCAGTGCCGTGGTCAGGAGCTTCGCTCGCTTCAGATGCAGACGCCGCGCATGTCGTTGCACAAACTGGACAACATCTCTTGCACGAAGACTCGATAGCTTCACCGGCCCAGTACCGAAACAGTCTTTGAGGAACCGGTCGATGAACGGCACGTAGTTGACGATCGTCGCCTCCGCCAGAACTCGCTCCTCGCGCAGATACCGCTCGTACGCCTGCACGCACTGTTCCGCTGGCGTGAGTGGACGTGTTGATCTGTTCTCAGTGGGAATCACCCGCTCACCACGAAGAAACTCGATAAAATGGCCGAGGGCGGCGGCATCTCCCTGGTTCGGTCGTCGACGTCGGTATCGAAATCTCAAATATTGCACCAAATGCTCGCAGGTGACGCGACGGGGTAGAGTTCCCGTCTGATCGAGCCATCTGCTGAAACACGCAGCGAGCATCACCTGCCGGTGAATGTAACGCTGCGTGTATCCCTGCTGACTCAGTGACTCCGCAAACGGGGCCAAGTATGTTGCAAGAGGACCTTTAGGCACTCGCGACAAAACCAGATGTTCGTTGATAACGCACTTCACGGTGGACTCCTTCCCCTGTACGAGGCTGATAGAAGAAGCCGAGATTATGTCGCCCCCGCCGTGCGCGTTCAGTGGGAAATACAGGGTCTGAAACGTAGTACGCTACATAGTCCGGGAGACCACATAGTGAATAGGTTCTTAAGTAGTCTGCGCAGCAGGGTGCTTAAGAATATTGAACTGAGCCGCGGGTTGGGGATTGCAAAGAGCTATGGGGATTGTAACTGTCAGGTGCAGCTCTGTGGGGATGCAAGTATTGCCGATTGTCGTTGCGAAGACTGTTGTCGGTAGCAATGGTCCGTCGAGAATGTTGATTTCGCTCGAGTCGAGCGGGTTCTGATGAGTGCGGAATCTCTGCTGTGCTGTGTTGGGCACAAGGGGGTATGCGACCACTGACGGAGGCAGTGATCGGCAGTCGTTTTTCGAGAGGTACAACCGTTGGTCATAGCGGCGGCCCGGTCGCTTTGGGGGCGGGTGGTGATTTTGGTCCCGGCGCGAACGAGAGGATCACCCGCATCCGCCCCTGCTGGCAAGCGGGGCAGCGCTGGATGTCGATGCCGGCAAGTCGCAGCATCATTTCCTCGATCGACTCGGATTGTTGGGGTTCGGGTGCAGGCTGATCGAGCAGCGTGCGGCAACGGGCCACCTTCTGGTGTCGACAGCGGTTGCCCAGCAGGCCGTAATGGCGGATCTTGACGAAACCCGAAGGCAGCGTATGCAACAGGAAGCGGCGGAGGAATTCCTCGGCGCTCAGTGCCATGATCTTGGTCTTGTTGCCGTGGGCGTAGTCGCGCCAGCGGAAACGCACGTCACCGTTTTGAAAGCTGACGAGCCGATGGTTGGCGATGGCCACGCGATGGGTGTAGCGACCCAGATAGGCGAGCACATGCGCAGCACCAGCAAAGGGCGGTTTGGCATACACCACCCAATCGTGAGCCCTGAGCTGAGCGAGAAAGCCTCGAAAGGCCCCCGTGCCGGTCAATTGCGCTGTCGAGCCGGCAAAGCGCAGTTCACCGCCATTGTAGAGCTGCGACAGCGCTTCCAGATATTTACCGCGGAACACGGCTGAGAGCGCGTGAACGGGAAACAAGAACCCGGGTGTGGCGGCAATCCAACGATCGCCATCGGGGCTAAGGGCGCCGCCGGTGACCACGCAGTGGGCATGGATGTGCTGGGTGAGGTTTGAGCTCCAGGTGTGCAGCACCATGGTGATGCCGAGTTCGCCGCCGAGCCAGCGCGGATTGCGCCCGAACTCAAGCAGGGTTTGCGAGGCGGCACGAAACAGCAGCCGGTAGATCACCTGGGGGTTGCCCTGGGCTAACGCGTTGAGCTCATGCGGCAGGGTGAACACCAGGTGCCAATAGTCGATATCGAGCAGATCGGCACACTGCCGTTCCAGCCAGCGCTGCTTGGCCAGGGTTTGGCACTTCGGGCAATGGCGATTGCGGCAACTGCAATAGCTGATCGACAGTTTTCCACACTGATCGCACTGGGCTGCATGACCGCCCAGTGCGGCGGTGCGGCAATTGGTGATCGCCCGCAGTACCCGCTCCTGTTGCAGCGAGAGCCGGTGGGTATTGCGATACGCATCCCCAGCGGCCCGCACGATATCGGCCACCTCCAGCGCCGGGCGGGGTGCCGGCGCCGGGTGCGCGAGGCAGGCCATTGCTCAGTGCGGGGCCGGTGTCGGGAACTCTAGCAACTCCAGCGGTGAAGTGGTGGCTGCCGTGTGTTCCCGGGCCAGGTGTAGATAGCGAATGGTGGAACGAATACTGGTATGACCCATCAGGCGTTGGATGACTACTAATTCGGTACCGGCTTCGAGCAGGTGGGTGGCGAAGCAATGGCGACAGGCATCATCACACTGCTCATAAATCGCAGTCCCATCGAATCCACTACCGGCATCATCCCAACTACGGCGAGCCCGTCGACATCATCCGGTGTCTGCGACGCCAGCCCGATGAAGCGTTTATTGTAAAGCTCAACGGTGAGTCTCGGCTGGCGGTGCCGGGTTGGATGCTCGACCCACTGGTCTGTGATGGCCTGCGGGAAGCGGGCCGGCCCGAAATCGCGATCGATGCGCTGCTTGCTCTCAGGGCACTGCTCGACGTACAGACCTTGTCTGGACCGCCATACCCGAGTAGTTCTGGTTCATCGCCTTCCACAGCAGGAGATTGCAATGAACCACCCAGAGCACCCCCATCCGCCACGGCAGACAATGTTACCGCTCGGCAGCGACGTAACATGGGAACAACTGCCCCGAGACGTACGCGACCGTTGTCGCGCACTGGTCGTGCAACTACTGACGGATCTGGCACGAAGTCAGGCTCCCGGAGATGATGATGAGCGATAAGATCCAGCCTGGCCATCTCGAACGCACCGCTTTGGTTTACGTGCGCCAGTCGAGCCTGCAGCAAGTTCGCGATCACACGGAAGGGCAACGCCAACAATACGCACTGGCCAATCGTTCCCGCACGCTGGGATTCCGGGAGACGGTGCTGATCGATGAAGACCAGGGTCGCTCGGGCAGCGGTCGACAGGAACGTCCCGGCTTCGGACGTCTGTTGGCTGGTGTTTGCCAAGGCCACGTTGGGGCGGTGTTTGCACTGGAGGCCTCACGCCTGGCGCGTAACAATCGTGATTGGCACCATCTGATCGATCTGTGTGCGATGACCGATACGCTGATCATCGATGGAGAAGGAGTCTATGATGCGCGACAACTGAACGACCGGCTCCTTCTCGGATTGAAGGGGACCATGAGTGAGTTCGAACTCGGCTTGCTC
>CAMYOI010000253.1 GCA_947259955.1 uncultured Gammaproteobacteria bacterium | reverse complement strand
ACTGCGCGAATGTCTCCGATGAGTATTCAGCGGGCATAGAATCTCTGAATATTCAGCACGATGGTCCGGCCGCTTACCGGCGTGTAGCCGTCAGTCCCAAGAACGCCGCTTAATTGGCCGGACCTTGCCCATTCCTGCCCTTCGCGTTGAAGGGAAGAAGGTATTGTTGCGATGCAGCACATCGGTCTGGAGTCGACCCAAAACGGTCTTTCCTTTCGGATGTGAAAACGAGGTATCGCATTTGCAATATCGAGGTCACTGAACAACTCAAAGCTGAATCATAAGAGCGGTGCCTTGGGTTTGGACGGTTTGGTACTTGGATGCACCAATAGTCTAGGAGCAGGATAGAAGCATTGTGCTTATCTATCCTACGCTTAGCTTAGGCCCTCGGTAGTTTGTGCCGAATCTTTCGTCGTCTTCGTGACATCCGAAACAGCAAGGAGGCCCTCAGTTCACGTCCGGGCGCAAGGCGTTTACCCTGCAAACCGTGCCGGCTCGGCAGGACAACGACGACAACAGCCAAGTGGCCAAAGCCAACGGCTTCTCCCTGCACGCCGGCGTCGCCGCCAAAGCCCATCAACGGCGTAAGCTGGAACGGTTATGTCGGTATATCGCCAGCCCGGCGGTATCGACCGAAAGGCACTGGTGAAGTGCCGTGTGCTGAACCGCATGGCAGCGCTCGGCCTGCCGATATCAGAGAGGGTTCTACAGGGTTGATCCGTCCCGAGCGAGAGGACGGCAGGAATGGCCGAGATGACTCCGAGTTCCGCAACAACGCTCCTCCAACGATATTCGCCTGTCAGATTGATGTGCTCCCAACAGGTGAATCCTGAGTCGGTAAACGGACCGTAATCGACAATCGCGTCTCGTTCAAGGACGCGGTCACGCTGCCTTGGTTCGTGATACAGAGTTGCTTTACCACCGATAGTCCCAGTCCGCTCGAGTGCTCGTCGCCGGCGCGTGTGCGACTCTGCGACACCCGAAAAAAGCGGTCGAAGAGAAACGGGAGCGTTTCACTACTGATATCGGGCGCATCGTTGCTGAAGACCAGGTCGACGCTGCCTGCGGGTTTATCTGTTGAAGCTTCGATACGACACGGGCCACCACCTCCGGATGCGTAGCGAAGCATGTTGGAGAGCAAGTTATCCACGATCTGCTGCAAGGAAGTTGGTGTTGCGGTCAGCTGTTTGTCGGCAAGCCCGTTGGGCGCTTCAGCTTCAAGCTGAAGTTCACGCTGTCGAAAACGCGCGCTCCATCTTCTGTTCGCGCTGTGCAGCAGATCGGCGACGGTGACAGGTCCTTCCTTTGCAGGGCACGCATCGACGTTGTCGAGCCGCATGGTTTCGATTGTGTGCGTGAGCGCGGTCAGGTGGTTCAGTTCTCCAGACATGAGTTTGAAGTAACTTTCGTCGGCGGCGAATATCCCGTCCTCCAGACCTTCTGTGTAACCACGCAGGGACATGATGGGTGTTCGAAGTTCGTGACCGAGATCAGCCATGAACTGGGCGCGGCGGCTTTCTTCCTGTTCCAAGGCCGAGGCCAGGGCGTTGAAACTTCTGGCAAGATGACCGACTTCGCCAGTCTCGATGTCTGACCGTACGCCATAGTCACCCTGTTGCAGCCGCTCCGTACCACGCCCAAGGGATCTTAAGGGGCGGGCGATCAGCAGGGCGAGCCCGACGGATGCCACAATGGCGAAGACGAGGCCCAGCATCACGCTGAACCAGAGCTGTCGTTCGACATCGTCCACATACATCGCGTGCAGCGAGCCGGGTTCGATATTGAACATCGACATCAGTCTCTCGGAGTAAACGCTGCTCTGGTGCTTGAAGACAAAATACCAGGCCGTGGCCAACGCAAGTATCACCACCATGTTGGCCACGATCATCTGCAGCGTGAGCCAGGGCCAGCGGCGAATCTGTCTGAGCACTGTCACGTATTCAGGCCCGGGCTGCACTGGGTGAAAACTTGTAGCCAAAGCCACGCACGGTCTGAATCATCTCGCCGGCTTCATCGCGCAGCTTAGCGCGCAGGTGATGTACGTGCACATCGATGGCTTTCGGGCCGACGGTATCTTCGTCGCCATAAATACTGGCGATCAGCGAGTGCCTTCCTATAACCCGTCCGGGGTGTCGCAGGAGCTGGCGAAGGATGCGGTACTCATGCGGCGTCAGTTCCACCGGATCTCCGTCGAACAGGCAAAGTGGCTGGGCGTTGTCGAGTTGCACCGGTCCACAGACAAGCAGTTGGTCATGGTTCGACGGCCCGTTCTGGTGCCGCCTCAAAATTGCCTCAATCCGGACGAGAAGCACTCTGGGTGAGAACGGTTTTACGATGTAGTCGTCTGCGCCTGCACCGAATCCTCTGAGAATGTCCGACTCATTACCGAGCGCGGTGAGAAACAGGATCGGGGTGTCACACCCGGCGTCGCGCATGGCCTCGGCGATTTCGACGCCGGACTTGGTCGGAAGCATTACATCGAGAATGCAGATGTCGAACTCGACCTCAAGTGCAATCTTGAGCCCCTCACCACCGTCCGACGCTCTAACCACTCGGTGCCCAGCACCTTCCAGATAGGCGCTCAGAAGATTAAGAATGTTCTGTTCGTCCTCAACAACCAGAACGGAAATCGGTGATCGGCTGTCGTCAGTGACCACGGTGTTAACCCTCGAGGGCGGAAAATCTGAGTACGGCGAAAGGCTCCAGACCGGTGTGGTGTCTGGAGCCTTCACGGGCCGTTCCTTGCGGCGGCACGTTACCACAACGTGCGCCAAAGCTGGTAACGGGACTACTTGAGATCGTCGCTGGCGGTCGCGAAGATCGTTTTCCAGTTCGCTTCACCCTTGCGGATGACGGCATCAGTCTCTGCCAGGAACAGGCCATTGTGTGCCTTGTCGCTGCTATTTAAATACAGTTGACCATCAACAATGGCCCAAAGTTCTGGTTTGGTGGGCACCTTCTTGCCTTTACTCGCCCCCGCGGAACACCAGCCGCCGTAGGCCGGAGCATATTTCGCGGGGTCAGCCATGAAACGCTCCTGGTTCTTCATGGACGCGAAATGCCAGGTCGCACCCTGGTACGTCGCGGAGTAGTCGCTCGTTCCCTTGATTGGTTTGCCATCGGTGTGGTACGCGACCACGTCGTAACCACCAACGACTGCACCGCCGTCGATGTAGTGCTCGTCGACGGCCAAGGCCTGGGTGGCAGGGAGTATCAGTGCGGCGGCGAGGGAAAGGCCGGCGATTCGGTTAATCGTTTTCATCAAATTGGTCCTTGTAGTTCAGTGAAAGGAAGCTGTGGTGTCGTCCGAGTGTTGCCACCAAGTGACTCGATCGGATCAGCTGTCATGCTACAGAGGACACGTTATTCACCGGTTTGCTTATGGTTAAGATTTGGTTAGCGTGCCCAAAGACCCCGAACAAACGCTGGCCGTTCGCTGATGAGGATCTCGGGTCTGACGAAGCTCTTGCGGCGTCCGCGGCTACGCGCTCGTGGAACACGTAGTGCCCGCCTGGTACGCAGACACGCGACCAGCTCCCGCCGCGCAACGCTCCGCGCCCTGCACGTAAGCGCCTGGTAGATGGCCTCGTGGGAGATCCGCATCGAGTCATCCTCTGGGAAGTTCGCTGGGAAAGGCGGAAGGTCCGGTTAGAGTGTGCGACACGAAGTTGCACGAGTATTTATCAAGGATGATCTGGTGTTCTGTCACCGGTACCCTACCGGGACGTGCGTCAGGGGTGACTCTGGGGTGCGGAGCTCCCGGGACAATGATGCCTCGGCCCACTTGGGCCGGTAGCCGAGCCGCAAGGTGACGCTGCGACTGCCAGCCTCGAGGCGGTCGGGAGCTAGGGTTGGAGGGTATGGCTAACTGAGGTGAACTGCTGTTGAGCCGTCGTAAGAGTCGACAAGCCAAAGAGGCTGAGAGGCTTGAGCCAAAAGGCGAGTGGCGAGGTAGGGGTGCCGCCAATTCACCCCTCACAGATGTGGTGCCACCGGCGGAGAGGCGGGGCCTAACCCCTCCAGGAACGGTACTCGTGCGGAACGTGGTAAGCCCCATCGTTTCCATAGGGAAGTGGGAGGTCGTCCGCGAGGGCGTACCGGCGGACGGCGGGGTAAGGGATGCCGGAGGAAGCAAACGCCGGACGGCAATGGTTCGGATAGGGGTTTGCGCAATGCCCTGCCCTGAAAGGGGGCTGACTCCCGGCAGGTCTTGGATCACGAGAAAGGAGCGGAAAGGTTTAACCGGTGAGGTTACTTAGACGATGAGCGTCGCCATTGACGCCATTGAAGGCCCATCGGACATGGCGGCACGCTGGTCAGACATTGACTGGCCGGCGGTACGTCGTCACGTCAGCCGATTACAAACCCGTATCGTGAAAGCGATCAAGGCAGACGAGTGGCACCGAGCGAGGTCGCTGCAACGTCTGCTGGCGAAATCGTTCTACGCCAAGTTGTTGGCAGTTGAACGGATCAGCTCGAATCGGGGGAAACATACCCCGGGGGTCGACGGCGTGGTGCTGAAGACTCCGCAGAGCAAATGGCAACAAGCCCAGAAGTTGGGTGCGAAGGACTACAAACCACAACCGCTTAGACGGAGCTACATCCCCAAGAAGAATGGCAAGCGCAGGCCATTAGGCATTCCCACCCAGGCGGACCGCGCCGAACAGGCGCTGGAACTGCTGGCATTGGACCCGGTGGCGGAATGTCTGGCCGACACGTGTTCGTATGGTTTCCGCAAGGAACGCAGTGTTCATGATGCCATCGCAAGGTGCTTCCTTTCCTTGTCCAGTCAGTGCAAGGCACAATGGATTCTGGAAGGGGATATCCGGGGCTGTTTCGATCATCTCTCGCATGACTGGATGGTCGAGCACATTCCCACTCACAAGGGAAAGTTGCGGGCGTGGCTTAACGCCGGGTTCATGGAACGAGGGGTGTTCCATCCCACTGAGGCGGGAACTCCGCAAGGAGGGATTATTTCTCCCGCGGCGGCCAACATGGCATTGGACGGACTGCAAAGTCGCCTGCTTGGGCGATTCAAAGGTCGCCATGTTCATCTGGTTCGCTATGCGGACGACTTCATTATCACTGGGGCGACTCGTGCGCTGCTGGCCGATGAAGTCAAACCCCTGGTGACGCAGTTCCTCAAGGAACGAGGATTGGAGCTATCCGAGGAGAAGACTCATATCGTCCACATTGACAATGGGTTTGACTTCCTTGGGTTCAATCTCCGCAAATACCACGGGAAGCTGCTCATCAAACCGGCGAAAACCAGTATCGCGGCGGTAAAGGAGAAGGTTCAGGTCATCCTCAATGACGGTGTTTCACTGCCACAGGGAATCCTGATCCATCGCCTCAACCCGATTATCCGGGGGTGGGCGCATTTTTACCGTCATGTCGTGAGCAAGCAAATCTTTTGCAGCACCGACCACGCGATCTGGCGCATGACATGGAACTGGGCGACACGGCGACATCCCACGAAACACTCCCAATGGATCAAGGACCGATATTACGTGCGCAAGGAGGGTCGTGACTGGGTCTTCACCGACGGTAAAGCGGAACTCTTCGCGATGTCGAGCCTACCGATACGACGACACTTCCCCTTACGGGGGGAGGCTAATCCCTATGACCCGGATTGGGCGGCGTATTTCCAACGCCGTTCATGTCGGCAGGGGCCACTTCGGTTGGACCTTCCGGAGTGCGTATCCGCGTGAACTGTTGCTGCCATTCGCCACTTGGTCACTGGGTGCTTTACGGCGCCTTATCAAGGCTTGAGCCGAGTGCGGTGAAAGTCGCTCGCTCGGTTCTGAGGGGAGGGGTAGACCGTAAGGTCTGCCCCTTACCCGACCGAGTCCCGCCTGATGCGGTGCAGATAAACCTACACGCGCAAAGTCATATTGCTCGGTCCGCTATGGCGCGGACAACCGCC
>CAMYOI010000252.1 GCA_947259955.1 uncultured Gammaproteobacteria bacterium | reverse complement strand
AGACGGCGATAGCGAGTCCAAGGATCCACATCGAAACAGAGGTGCTGAACCTTGAATCGGGACTGGCCGGGAGCGACAGCGCCGCCCTCGTTGAAGAGTTTCCGCAGCGCCGGTTGTTCGAGGGACGCAACATGTTTTTCGGTGGGGTCCACACCGCCGGTGTCAGCCCCTCGGGCAGCTTCTACGGCAACGGCGACCCGCGGCGAAACGGCGTCGCCATAGTGGTGGGTGCCAACTCGAGGTAGTTTCGAATGCGACACCATGCGGCATGAGATGCAGCGCCCCGAATGATAAAAATCACAGATCTCGATTTTGTCTATCCCCACGGCGAGTTCCGGCTGATGGTTCCGGATTTCAATATCAAACGGTCGGAAAAAGTCGCGGTAATTGGTCCCAGCGGGTCGGGAAAAACAACCCTGCTCAACCTGATTGCAGGGATCACGGTGCCCAAGCACGGTACGGTCGAGGTTGATGAGGTCACGGTAAGCCGGCTCGAGGACCGGCATCGGCGCGCGTTTCGCATTACTCGCATCGGTTTCGTTTTCCAGGATTTCGCACTGCTCGACTACCTCAACGTTCTGGATAACATCCTGCACCCGTATCGCATTACCCGGGCTCTCGAACTGAGCAGATCCGTGCGCCAGCGCGCATCCGTATTGGCTGAGACCATGGGCATTGCGGACAAGCTGAAGCGCCCGGTCGGCGAATTGTCCCAGGGCGAAAAGCAGCGGACCGCGATATGCCGGGCGCTGCTGCCGGACCCCTCGCTCATTCTCGCCGACGAAGCCACCGGTAATTTGGATCCCGACAACAAATCCCGGATCCTGGACCTGCTCTTCGAATGCGTCGACGCGCACCGTGCGACGCTATTGGCGGTAACACACGACCACGAGTTGCTGGCTCGGTTCGACAGAGTCGTCGATTTTCAAAGATTTCGCGGGGGCGGTGCGGAATGAGCGACAGCCTGTATCTGGCGTGGCGCTACATTGGATTCAACCGCTGGAAAACCCTGACGCTGATGGCCTGTATAACGCTGATCACCGTGTTGCCGCTCACGCTGCAGGTACTGCTCACGGAGACCGAACGCCAGATGCTGGCGCGTGCGGCGTCGACTCCACTGGTGGTTGGCGCCGGGGGCAGTGCGCTCGACCTGATGATGAGCACGCTTTATTTCGGCACGGATGTGCCGGAGTTGATCAATATGTCGGATTCCGAGGAAATCTGGGAAACCGGCCTGGCCGACGCAATCCCGCTCTATGTGCGTTTCAGAGCGCGTGACTACCCGATCGTCGGTACGACGCTGGATTACTTTGATTTTCGCGGACTGGGTTTTGCAGCCGGCCGACCCCTGGCGGTGCTGGGCGAGTGCGTACTTGGCGCCGAAGCGGCGAGGAGGTTGGAATTAAAACCCGGTGACAGCCTGGTATCGTCTCCCGACAACCTGTTCGACCTGGCCGGCGTGTATCCCCTCAAAATGAGTGTGGCCGGAGTGCTGGAACGGACATACAGCGCTGATGACCTGGCGGTGTTCGTGGATCTGAAAACCGCCTGGATCATAGCAGGGCTTGGACACGGGCACGGAGACGTGGCTCGGGATGGAGACACGAGTGTCGTGCTGGAGCGCAGTGAGGATAACGTGGTGGCGAACGCCAGCCTCGTTCAGTACACGGAAATTACCAAGGCAAATATCGATTCATTTCATTTCCACGGCGAGCTCGAAAACTATTCGATCAGCGCGGTGATTGCGTTACCCCATGACGCTAAATCATCAGCGATACTTCGCGGGCGTTTTCTGGAGTCCCTGGCGACTACACAGATCGTGGTGCCCTCCGAGGTGATTGGTGCATTGATGCAGAACATCTTCCGTATCAAGAATGTGTTGGATGCGGTAATCGTCGTCGTCGGATTGGCTACCGTGCTGGCCATCGCTCTGGTGTTCGCGCTCTCGCTGAGGCTGCGCCAGCGCGAGATACAGACCATTTTCAAGCTCGGCTGCCAGCGCGCCACAATAGCGCATCTGCTTGCCGCGGAAATCATTCTGATTCTGTTCGCCAGCGGGGTACTTTGTGTCGGGATATTGTTGATCGTCGATCACTATTCCGCGGATCTGGTCAGACTGATCTTTGTAAACTAGTGTACCCCGCATTTTCCGGCCGGCGACGAGTTTCATGCTTGCATGAGTGTAAAATCGAAATAATGTGCGGACCGTTCATAATGAAGCAATCGATAAAGCTTGTGGTGCTGATAGCGTTGTCGACCGGGCTCCAGTCGGTCAGAGGGGCGGACGATGATCTGCTCGAGGTCTACGTGGTCAACTACACGCTGCAGTATTTCGCCGGCCGTATTGCAGGGGGGCACGCGAGGGTTGAATTTCCGGCACCGCGGGACAGCGATCCGGTATTCTGGAAACCATCGACAGCGACCATAAACGACTACCAGAAAGCGGACCTGATCCTGCTGAATGGTGCCGGGTACGCGAAGTGGCTCAGCGGTGCGACCCTGCCTCGCGCGAAGCTGGTAAATACGTCCCGTGCGTTCAGTGACCGCTATATAAAGATCGGTGGCGAAGCGACCCACAGCCATGGACCCTCCGGCAGCCATTCCCATACGGGAACGGCGTTCACGACCTGGCTGGATTTTCAGCAGGCGATCTTACAGGCGCGGGCAATCGCGGAGGAATTGGTCAGCAAGCGGGCGGGATTGAAGGATACTTTCGAACACCAACTCGATTTGCTCGAGCGGGAACTGCTGGCTATTGACTCAGAGCTGATGGAAATCGGCGAAAAAAATCCCGGAATACCCTTGGTGGCTTCTCATCCAGTTTACCAGTATCTCGCCCGCCGGTATGGATTGAATCTGAGAAGCGTGCAGTGGGAACCCCGGGAAGCCCCGACCAATGAACAGTGGGCAGAACTGGTAGGTATCCTGGATGCCCACCCTGCACGCTGGATGATCTGGGAGAGCGAGCCCAACAAAGAGACCGAAGAGAGATTGGCAATGCTGGGTATAGAGAGCCTGGTTTTCGATACCGGCGCGAATGTTCCGGAATCAGGCGACTGGCTCGACCTCATGCGAGGGAACGTTGACAACCTCAAACGGATTTTATGACTTACTGAATCAGTTGAGGCAGGCTCGGCATCTGCTTGACGGCGTAGCCCTCCGGCTTTACAAGACTCGCGTTTCCGATTCCCTGCTTTATCCCGGTGATCGTCATGGCATTTCCCGTCTTGTCCTTCATCACGATAGGTACGCCCGCCACTTCCGCGTCGCCGAACTGGGGTACGCCCTGGCCTATCTGGTTCGAGATTTTTGCGGTCTCGTCGCGCAGCATCTGGGACATATCCCGCATCGATTCGATTACCGCGAAATCTTCTTCCGCTATACCTAGAACGTCTGCCGGGGCCGAGCACACCTCCGCAACCATTTGCTCGCCCTCGTACACTTCCGTCTTATTGCAGGTAAACCCGTTTACCTGATGTACGCCCGTTTGCTTCAGAATTTTCTCGCCCGGCGGGGCCGGGGGAGGCTGGACGAGCTGTCCGCCGCCCATACCCTCGATCGTTTTCAGCATCTGCTCACGCTGCTCTTCGGACAGGTTCTCCATCTGAGCCATGAGCTGCTGGCGAACCATGTCGATCATGCCGGATGCCTGGCCCGCCAGCGACGAAATTTTATCGGCATCGAGGTCCAGGGTTGATTTTTCCTCGTGATTAATGATGGTCATGGTTTGATTGGTCTGGTTGAACAACAGGTCAATATTCTGATCACCGCCGGCAGCCTTGATCAGGGCTGTTCCATTATCGATATACGCCGCCTGGGCGACGTCCGGCTGGCCCTGCTGCTTCAGAATGAAGTCGATGGTGGTCGCCGCAAAGGACGAATTGACATAGCCGGCAATGGAGATGACGCAGCCGGCAGCGATGATGCCGGTTTTCAGTGCTGTTTGTTTAGACACGATTGGTAAATTCCTCGATGCTGGTAATTGGGGGAGAGCAGGACGTTCCACGACATACGTAGGCCGTGGTTTTCTCTGACGGTGCAAGATTGCCCAGTATGCCGGGCAACGTTGTTTCATCATTCGCTATGGTCATCACCATTGTACCTGGCAGATACCGACGCAGCAGCGTACGCGCCCAGTCCTCGGCCTGCGCGGGTTCGCCTCGAATGATTACGATCGACGGCGGGGATACAAGTTCGTTCGCCGCCATCACCAGTGAGCCGTGGGCAGAGGGCTGGCGGCTGGCGGCGGAGGAGAGCAATCGCAAAATCCGCTCGGCGCTGTCCAGGTAACGGCGTTCACCTAGAAGATGGCCGAGTCGAAGCAGTACTCGCGCCGCCGTACCGTTGCCCGAGGGAATTGCTTCGTCGGCGGCGGTTTTGGTGCGATGGAGCAGTTCCTCGTGATCGTCCGACGTGAAGTACAGACCGCCCAACTCAGCGTCTTCGAATTTTTGCAGAATTGCATCGGCCAGCACGATCGCAAACTCCAGATCGGTCCCTCGCCATCTCGCCTGGCAAAGTTCGATGATTCCGTCTACCAGAAAGACATAGTCGTCGAGATAGGCATTGAGATGCGCCTTTTCGTTGCGTGCCGCGGCGCGCAGACGGCCTTCGCTCCACAGCACATTGCGGACATAGTCCAGCGCCTTTTCGGCGGAGGAAATAAATTCTTCCACCTCAAGTATTCTGCCGGCGTGCGCCATTGCCCCGATCATCAGCCCGTTCCACGATGTCAGTATCTTGTCGTCGCATTGCGGCCGGATTTTCCCCGACCTGTGGTCAAGCAATTTCCGCATTGCGCCCTGCAGCAAGCGCCAGGCCTCATCTTTATCCCGCGCACAGTGTTCGGCAACGGACTCCACGGTGCCCCGGATGTTGAGATGCCATTTTCCTTCGAAATTCGGCGTACCTTTCAAACCGAAACGGGTCTCGACCGCGGTGAATTCCGGTCCGGTCAGCAAAGCCCGCATCTCAACGACGTCCCAGACATAGTATTTGCCCTCCTCGCCCTCGGAATCGGCGTCGAGTGTGGAATAGTATCCGCCTGCGGGCGACTGCATCTCGCGAATTACCCACGAGGCGCTTCCCAGGGCGACCGTCCTGAATAGATCCCCGCCGCACGCCCGCCAGGCATCGACGTAGAGGGGAAGGAGCTGTGCATTGTCGTAGAGCATTTTTTCGAAATGCGGGATGGTCCAGGATTTATCCACCGAATAACGGTAAAAACCGCCGCCCAGCTGATCGTACATTCCGCCTCCCGCCATTGCCTCAAGGGTGTGACGCGCCATCTGGAGAGCGCGGGAACGAGTCGTTTCCTTTGCAGTATCCTTGGCCCAGTAGGTTAGGCACAACGCTATGGTTGTTGGATGGGGGAACTTGGGTGCGCTCCCGAAACCGCCATCGGTGGAATCGTAACTGTTGCCAAGTTCCTCGATGGCTTTTTCATGTAGCGACGCATCGAGGTCCGCCGCCGTTGCGGGTTCGATGCGGCGAAAGGTATCCTTGATCGCTTCAGCGTGACCGGTCAGTTCCCCTCTGTGGGAATGGAAGTATTCGGCGACGCGTGCCAGTACGTCCCGGAAAGATGGCATGCCGTAGCGAGGTCGGTTGGGGAAGTAGGTCCCCGCGAAAAACGGCGCGTGGGTATCAGGCGCAATCGCGACATTCAATGGCCACCCACCTGCACGCTGAGTAAGCATCTGGTGGGCGATCTGGTAGATCTTGTCCAAATCGGGCCGTTCTTCGCGATCCACCTTGATGCACACGAAGTTATCATTCATGTACCGGGCCGTGTCCGGTTCCTCGAACGACTCCCTTTCCATGACATGACACCAGTGGCAGGCGGAATAACCGATGGACAAGAGTATCGGGCGATCCAGTTTTCGAGCCAGCTCCAGGGTTTCCCGATTCCAGCCGTGCCAGTCGACGGGGTTGTGTGCATGCTGCAGCAGATAGGGGCTGGTTTCGTGGATGAG
>CAMYOI010000251.1:6085-7164 GCA_947259955.1 uncultured Gammaproteobacteria bacterium | reverse complement strand
GAACAACTCTGGTGCGAGTGACAGCTGTGACAGCCGGCATCCGATGCCACCACCCGCAGGCGCGCACCCCGGGCGGCGTCACGGACGTCATTGACAAGGGTCCATGCGCGATTGAGCGCCGCGGGGCCCAGATAGTCCTGTTTATACGCGACGATGTCACAAGCCGAATAGCAGACCGCGCAGTTGATGCATTCGATACCCGCGTCCGCTTCTCTTCTGCCGATCGAATCGGGACCAATGGACTCGACGTCGTCGCTACGCGTTGCCGTGGGGTGGAACCTTCCCATCGCAGCGTCCCACTTCTCGAAGAACGCGGACATGTCGCAGGCCAGGTCCTTGATGACGGGCAGGTTGCGCAGCGGTTCGATGGTGAGGAGGTTGCTCCGCGCCACGTCGCGAACATGGCTGCGGCACGTCCAACGCGGAACGCCATTTACCGTCATGGCGCAGGATCCGCACATACCGACCCGACAGGCGAAGCGGTAGCTCAGTGACGGATCGCTGTGGCGCTGGATCCACGTCACGACGTCAAGCACGGTCTGGCTTTCGAGTGCGGGCACGTCGTAGTCCACGTGCCTGCCGCCGGACTCGTCACCGCGCCACACACTGACCTTGAGTTGCCCGGAATTGTTGCGCAACGGCTGCGAAATCATCTGGTTGCGGTGATTTGAGAGGTATCAGCGTAGTTTCATGCAAATCCGCCGGCACCGCAAGGATTGAGGAGTTCAACAGAATATTGATATTAATTGGTGTGGATAGGAAGGAGGAGGCGGGTTTATAATCCCTTTGCCTATAAGTGGGCCGGTGCGATGATGCCGGTCACGAACAACAGCCATTGAAGGAGATTGTGGTATGAAGAGTTTATCTGCGCTGGGCATGTGCCTTTCGGGTGCATTCCTTGCATTCTCACAGGCCGCCGGTGCTGCCGAATGCGAAGAACTCACGCTGGGTTCGGCAATATCCCTGACCGGAAAATACGCAACCAACGGTGTCCACGCCAAGAACGGCTACGAATTCGCCATCCAGAAGATCAAGGACGCCGGCGGCGTCAAGGTCGGTGACAAGTGCTACAACTTCAA
>CAMYOI010000251.1:0-5999 GCA_947259955.1 uncultured Gammaproteobacteria bacterium | reverse complement strand
CCCTACTCTTCGGGCATGACCAAGGCCATAGCGCCGGTGACCGAGAAGTACCAGATCCCCATGGTGGAAGCGGAAGGCGCATCGCGCTCTCTATTCAACAAGGGTTACAAATACCTGTTTGCCGTGCTGTCCACATCCGAGCAGTATCTCGCCTCCGCCGTTACCCTCGCGGCCGAGAAGGCGAAGGAATCCGGTAAAGAACCATCCGATGTGAAAGTGGCTGTCGCCGTTGAGAACGATCCGTTCTCACTGGACATCCGGGCCGGTGTTCTCGAGGACGCAGGAAAATATGGCATGAAGACCGTGATCGACGAGAAGCTGCCGCGTGACCTGTCCGATATGAGCGCTATCCTGACCAAGGTGAAGCTTTTGAAGCCGGATCTGTTGATCGTCAGCGGGCACTCCAAGGGCGCCGCTACCGCGGTGCGACAGATCGGAGAACAGAAGATCGATGTCCCCATGGTCGCCATCACCCACTGTGAAGCCGCCGACGTGGTTGGTAACTTCGGTGACGCCGCCAATGATATTCTCTGCTCGACGCAGTGGGCCGAGACGCTGACCTACGAAGACCCGCTGTTCGGCAGCGCGTCGAACTTCGAAAAGGAGTTCAAGATGGCTTATTCCGAATATGCCGACAAAACCGTGCCCTACCAGATCGCTCAAGCCTCGGCCGCGGTATACGTCTTCAAAGATGCGTTCGAACGCGCCGGATCCCTGGACAAGGAAGCCGTACGTGACGCCATCGCCGCCACCGATCTGGCCACGTTCTACGGCCAGATCAAGTTTTCCGAGGCCGGCAACAACATTGCCAAGCCGATGGTGCTGCGTCAGATCCAGGACGGCAAATACAACGTCGTGGCTCCGTCCGAATTTGCGTCTCACAAGCTCAACTGGCCGCGTATGCAGTAGTATTTGTTCCAGTAACCCGGGGACCACTTCGCGGTCCCCGGTTCGGATTCAATAAAGTGGCCTGAGCCTATGGAACAGATACTGGGAAACCTCTCCCTCCTGTTCGAATTCCCGGTTGTCAACCTGAAGATCGTTGTCGATGGTGTGATGATCGGCGCCCTGTTTGCGCTGGCTGCATATGGCCTGGCGCTGGTGTGGGGCGTGATGAACGTCAAAAATCTGGCCCAGGGCGATTTCGTCATCGCCGGCGGGTACGTCGCATGGTGGCTGTCGGGAAAGGGGATGCCGCCTCTGTTGGGCGTGCCCGTCGCATTCGTGGTGCTGTGGGGTATCGGCTGGGTGATTTACAAGCTGGTGATCTCACGCGTAATCGAACGCGACCTGTTCACATCCCTGCTCGCCACCTTCGGACTCGCCATCATGATCGCGCAGATACTCAATCTGCTGTTCGGCTCCGATACCCAGAGCATTCAGCTGGAGTACGACACGCTGTATTTTTTCGATGGATTCGTCGACGTCCCGATCGCCAAGCTGCTTGGCGTGTTGATGGCCGCGGTGCTGGCCATGTGCGTCATCATATTCATGAAAAGGAGCCGCATGGGACAGGCGATCCGCGCCACCGCGCAGGACGCCAGGGCGGCGCGGGTACTCGGCATCGACACGGAAAAAGTTTATGCATTTACGTTTTCACTCAATTCGGCGATATGCGGCGCAGCCGGCGCCATCATCGTGATGGTCTGGGTGATCCAGCCCTTTTACGGCATTTCGTACTCCATCCGGGCCTTCGTAATCGTTACCGCCGCCGGGCTCGGCAACCTGCCCGGCGTGATCTCGGCGGGCCTGGGTATCGGGGTGCTCGAGCAGTACGGTGCGCACATTTTCGGCATCGGTTACCAGCAGGCCGTGGCCGTGATGTTACTGCTCCTCGTACTCCTGGTGCGGCTGCTGCAGCAGCGCCGCGTGCGCCAGAGCCTGCAATAGGCCTGCGATAGGTAAGCGTCGGGATGAACGCCAGAAAAGCCCTGCTTTACATCATTGTTCTGGCGGCAACGCTGGTGGCGCCGTTCCTGTTTCCGGATTTTCGCACGCAGCTAGCGACGCTGTGGCTGATGATCATCGTGGCGCTGACGTGGGACATGACCGGTGGACAAATGGGGTACAACTCTCTCGGCAATATTTTTTTCTACGGCACCGGGATGTATGTCGCGGCGGTGATTGCCATCGGTATTGTCTATGACGTCGGGGAATACACCGACGCCGCAGGCGGCGGGAGATTTGAGTTTACGGATGCGCAGTATTTTTCCGGGATGATGCTTGGGATCATCGGTGCGGGGCTGTTCTGCGCCCTGGTCGCGGTTGTCATCGGTTACTTGACCTTCGGTCTGCGCGGCCCTTATTTCGCTATCGGCACCCTGGGTGTGGCCATCGCTGCCGGTGAGCTGGTTTCCAATTGGGACTGGGTTGGCGGCGGTCAGGGGATTGCTTTACCGGTTTATCCCGGTGATTTCGACACCGGCAAACTCTATTTCTATTACCTATTTGCGGCAACAGGCGTGATCCTGTTCGTGTTTCTCAGGTGGTTGTACACAACCCGTTTCGGCGCCGCGATCAACGCCATCAGGGACGATGAGGGGAAAGCCGAGGCCATGGGTGTGCACACGATGCGTTACAAACTGACCACGTGGGCAATGGCCGCGTTTTTTGTCGGCGTGGTCGGTGGAATTTCCGCATTTCAGCTGATCCATTTCGAGCCGCTTGAAACCGCATACCAGACCATCAACCTGGGCATCTTCATGGTGGTCTGCGTTTTGCTGGGCGGCAAAGGCACATTGTGGGGTCCGATTGTCGGTGCAATCCTGTTTCACGTATTCAAGGAAGTCACCTGGAACTACCTGCTGGGCTGGCAATGGGTGGCCCTGGGTGCGTTGATCGTGGTCACCGTGGTGTACTTCCAGGACGGCGTCATGGGCTGGCTGATTCACCGCAAGCCGGAGTGGTTTGGAATCCGCGTCGAGCAAAAGAATTTGGCGGCGGGTGCGGACGAATGACCACCATCATCGATATCCATGAAGTATCAAAGTCCTTTGGCGGGGTCGTCGCCAACGAGGAAGTCTCCATGTCGGTGGAGAAAGGCGGCATTACCGGCCTCATCGGGCCGAACGGATCGGGCAAGACCACGTTATTCAATTCGATCGTGGGCTACCACCCGATCGATCACGGGTCGATCAGGTTCGAGGGAGAGGAGATCTCGACGCTGCCGGTGCAGAAAATCGCCAGGCTCGGGCTGCTGCGCACATTTCAACAGACGCGGATCTACGGCGCCATGAACTGCGTCGAGAACATGTTGATTTCAATGCCCCATCGCAAGATGAGTTTCTTCGATGCGTTCAGCCGCAACGGCAAGGAAGACTATGACCGGGCGGATGCGCTGCTTGATTTCGTCGGTCTGTACGAAAAGCGGTTCCTGCGTTCCGGCTCGCTTTCATTCGGGCAACAGAAACTGCTGGAATTTGCCATGGCGCTGATGAACGAGCCCACGGCACTCCTGCTGGACGAGCCAACCGCAGGCATAAACCCGACGCTGATCAACGGGCTGATCGACAGGTTGAAGCGGGCCAACACCGACTTCGGTATCACCCTGTTCATTATCGAGCACAACATGCGCGTAATCATGAATATGGCGGACAAGATCTATTGCCTTGCCCACGGAAAACTCCTTGCCGAGGGTACGCCCGAGCAGATCCAGAACGATCAGAAGGTGGTTGACGCCTACCTGGGCGCACATTGACTGCCTGCGATCGTATGGCTAACGAGAGCCTGCAATGAGTAACGGAAAAGAAAAAGGCATTCGCGGATACCATGGCGGTGAGGTGGATGCCGTCATCTCTGTCGACGAGGTCGAACGGCAGGCCGCCGCGATTGCCGAGGAAATCAGCATTGAACAGCTTGACGAACTCGCCGGCGGTGACGCATTCGTGTCCATCGAAAACCTGCGGGCCGGCTACGGGCAGATGGAAATCCTGCACGAGATCAATCTCCGTGTTGCCCGCAAGCAGTCGCTGTGTCTGATCGGCCCCAACGGCGCCGGCAAGTCTACGATCCTGCACGCAATTTTCGGATTCAACAATATATTCTCGGGCCGCATACTGATTGGCGACGGTGAGGACAAGCTCGACGTCACGACGTTGACGCCGAGCGAGAAACTCTCCAGGGCAGGTATTGCTTACATTCTTCAGGACAAATCCATATTCCCGGGCATGACCGTTGAGGAGAACCTGTGGATGGGCGGCTTCCTCAAGGACCAGCCGGCGCAGGCCAAGCAGGCAGCCGAGGTCGTGTTCGATAAGTACCCAAGGCTTGCACAGAGAAGAAAACACCAGGCCAAGGTCCTGTCCGGGGGGGAGCGCCGCCTGCTCGAAATCTCACGGGCACTGGTGATGAACCCGGAACTTCTGCTGGTCGACGAGCCGTCGATTGGGCTGGAGCCCCGGTTTATCGACATGGTGTTCGAGATCCTGGACGATCTGCAGCGGAACGAAGGCAAGACGATCATCATGGTGGAACAGAATGCCAAGAAGGGCCTGGAGTTCGCGGACATCGGTTACGTGCTGGTGTCCGGACAGGTCGCCATCGCGGGCAAGGGCGATGACCTGCTGGCAAATCCGAAGGTCGGTGAGTTATTTCTAGGGGGTTAAATGACGAGGCGTTGACTCAGTGGCAATAACCGGCGAGATTTCACTCGTCGTCATTTTGTGTTTCGCCGTCATCCTTTTCGTGGCCGGCCTGGTGCACGGTACCATCGGGCTGGGATTTCCCCTCGTAGCTACCCCGTTACTGGCTTTGTTTGTCGACGTGCGGAGTGCGATTCTGATAACGCTGCTACCCACAGCCGCGGTCAATATAGCGAGCATTGTCCACGGCGGACACTGGCGGGACAGCATCGGTCGATTCTGGCCGCTCGGCGTGTACTCGCTCATCGGCGGCGTGTTGGGCAGTACGGTCATCGTCCTAAGCGACCCCGCGCCATTCAAGTTGGTGCTCGCGGCGCTCATCCTTCTTTATCTGGCCAGCGGTTGGCTGGGAAAATTCAAGATGGCCTGGGTGGCGGAGCACCGTGGTTGGTCCATGCTGATCTTCGGGCTGGCTGCAGGCGTCTCCGCGGGCTCGACCAACGTGATGGTGCCCATACTGATTATCTATGCGCTGGAGACGGGCCTTCAGACAACGGCAATGGTCCAGGTGTTCAACATGTGTTTCCTGGCAGGCAAGGTGTCACAGATGATCGTGTTCGCCGCCGCCGGGATGTTGACTTCGCAGGTCCTGCTATTCACCACACCGCTTGCCGGCATGGCTCTGCTCGCGCTGCTGATCGGTATGGCGATGAGGAAGCGCATCGGCGGGGACACCTACCGTACCATCATCAAGTGGGTGCTGTTCGTTGTGGCGTTGACACTCGTCGGCCAGTATTTCTTCGCGACCTGATCCCATTGATCCATAGCCCGCATATTGCACCAGTATCCCGAGCGATGACGCCGGACAGGTTTGGCTGAGCGCCGGTCTGGAGCGAGGAGCGTAGCCGTCGCTACGGTCTGAGTGAAGACCAAGCCCAGGCGAAGCTGAGCAAGTCAGCACCGGGATAGGCCGACCCCGATGACAAACTGTCCTTTCGATCAATCTATCCATATCGGTGTATCTTTAAAATAGATCAAGGGCATAGAAAACAATCACGGCCGCTCTGGTGCAATATGCGGGCTAGAACGGGCTGCCGATGATCAGGTATACGCTTTGATTACCGGTCTCTGCCCAGCCATAGCCCAGATAGATGGGCCCGACGAACGAATTCCAGCCCAGCCACATGCCGCCGGCGGTGATGCCGTCCGCCAGGTTTATATCTTCCTCGTTTCGAAATACCTGGCCATGCTGCAGGGTCAGGCCGAGGTAGGGCGAGGTGTTGAACAGGCTGGCGATTTTTCTCTGGTACGCAACCCGCAGCAGATAGAGGTCCTGACCACTCAGTTCATTCTCCACGAAGCCCGGCAGTTCGAACAGGCCGCCGAGCCTGAAATTGTTCTGAATCGGTGCGGCGCCCT
>CAMYOI010000250.1 GCA_947259955.1 uncultured Gammaproteobacteria bacterium | reverse complement strand
TCATTTGTTTAATAATAAAATACTTCCTTTTCTAGTGAGTAAACAGTCAGCGAATGAAGCGACCAAGAAATATCTGAATATGCTTGGATCGCAAATAAGTCCCACGGCAAGAATGGAAGACATTTCAGTTGGCGTCTTACCCCTGCTCATCCCCTACGTTATGATGATTCTCTTGCTGGTCTTTTTTTCCGGCTGGGTTACGTTCCTGCCGGATCTCGTATACGGTCCGCGCCTCTACTGATCTGCAAAGGCGTTACATTTGATTCCGCTCATTGGAAACACTGATCGACTTTCGGCCAGACCGGGTGACGCTATATCTTTCATGGTAAGCAGCTTCGACGAACAACCGTCCGATGTGCAATTGGTTCGCATCATCTGTGCCGACCCCAATCCCGAAGGACCGGGAATAATGCAGCAGGAAATCGAATCTACCATCAACGGCAGCTATCCATCGCGGATTCAACCATTTCAGCCTAGTTCTTACAGGCGCATCGAGCGTGGTGCCGCTTTCGGAGGCGATGGAAGTTTCACTCTGTCCGCGAATATTTTCCCGACTTTACCTGGCGACACTGAACAGGCGATCTTGTCCGTGGGCAACGCAAATTTGTTGATCGCCGAGGACGGCAGCCTCGCCGGTCGGCACTTCAACGAAAAAATCGAAGCGCCTGAAATATTTTGCGGTGCCGAGCCCAGGCACAGAACGTTATGGGCGAGTTGGGATTTTTCCAGATGTATATCCTCGTCCCGCATCGAGGATATAGGGCCAAATGCACTGCATGGTGAGTTGATCAACCTGCCTACGCGCGCCGTGACCGGATCAAATTGGACAGGTGAGGAGATGTGCTGGCGGCACGCGCCCGAACAGTATGGAGCAATCCATTTTCATGACGACGATATCTACGATTTTAACTGGGAACCTGATTTTGAATTGGAAATACCGGAAGATCTGACCTCCGGTGTTTACGCCGCACGCATTCGCTGCGGAGGATTCGAGGATGCCATGCCCTTCTTCGTTTGCCCACCAAAAAGTAAGCGGAAGGCGGAGTTGTGCGTCCTGGTTTCGACATTCATCTATGTGATTCATGGGAACCACGCCAGGCCGGATTTTGTACCGGAATGGAATGCCAGGATAAAAGCCTGGAATGCGTATCCATGGAACCCGGCGCAATATCGGCAATACGGTCTTTCAACTTATAACACGCATTCCGACTGGTCGGGAATTTGCCATGCAAGTCACCGTCGGCCGTTGTTTAACCTGCGACCGGGCAACCTGACTTTTGGCTATGGTGAGGGCCCGGGCCTCAGGCACTTCCAGGCGGACAGTCATTTGATTGCGTGGTTGTATGCCAAGGGGCACGAGTTCGACATCATCACAGATCAAGAACTACACGACGAAGGATTTGACGCCATATTCGGCTACAAGGCGCTGACCACCGGCACGCATCCCGAGTATCACACCAAACAAACACTCAACGCGTTGGAAACTTATCGCGACCAGAGCGGAAGATTGATATACCTTGAAGGTAATGGTTTTTACTGGCGCATTGCCGTACATAAAGAGGAGCCAGGCGCCCTTGAAAATCGTCGAGCCTAAGGCGGAATTCGGGCGTGGGTCTCTGAACCTGGCGAGTACTACAGTGCGTTTGACGGAACATATGGCGGCTTATGGCGTCGAAACGCACACCCGCCGCAGCAGCTTGTAGGCATAAGATTTTCCGCTCAGGGGCAGTTTTCGGGATCGCGCTATGTGCGAAAAGCCGGTGTGGATGCGCCACCCTGTTCGGAAATGATATTCTGCGGTATAGAAGATGAAATCATTGGTGATTTTGGGTTGAGCGGCGGCGGTGCCGCCGGGTTCGAACTCGATCGCGTGGACTGTCGACTGGGATCTCCCGCTAACATTCAAATAGTCGCCAGTTCTGAAGGGCACGACGAGAGTTTTAAATTGGTGCCTGAAGAACAACTCACGCACATATCGAATTGGCCCAGAGAACCTGTCGATCGTCTGCTACGTGCCGACATGGTTTAATTTCAAACACCTGGGGGCGATGAAGTGTTCACAACCGGGTCAATTTCTTTTTGCGGTAGCCTCCCGTTCAATCACTTTGAAAACAACGTTTCGGCATTGCTGGAAAACGTAATCGATAGATTTTTACGATAGGAATGCGTTAACTGCGTGATCACCAGATCTGAAATGGTGGGAAATATGACGGTCTCACACCTTGTGCCCCCGCAATTATCAATGTCTCCGCGACACGGGACCAATAATTTGCGCTAAATCTGTTGTCCGCTGCTACATCTGATTCAGACGTTCAAAAGCGGATCTCGCCGCATCGCTCAACCCTTGATTTCGTGACACACGCATCATCTCGATCAAGTTTTGAACGGGTCAGACTTTTGCCCCACATCTGCAATCGCACAGTGTATGTTGATGCCAAACGTGTTTTGGCGACACCCAGCGTGCCCTGCTCGATGTTTACTTTCAGTTTGGCGAGCTTCTTGACGATGGCATCTTGCGACTCGTCGATCAACAGCCGGGTTGTCGTGCGCATAAAAACCCGGGGAACATCACTCCATCATCTTCATCAAAGCCTAAACGCAGCGATACGTTCGAGCAGTCTATTGGCAATAAGTGCATGCCCCTTTTCGTTCCAATGAACGTCTCCCGCTAAAAAATAGGTTTCGATACGTCGCCTCGGATCACCACCGTTGATGAAGTCGGGAAACAGATCTACGAACTCCGCCTGATGTTGTCGTGCCCAGTCTTTCCAAAAGATGACTTGCTTGGAATCGACTTCGCGGCGAATGATCTGATCAGGCCAGGGATAGACCACCACGGTTAGTGTTACTCCATTTGAGTCCAGCAGCGTCTTCAGTTTCTCCATATGTTGTGCGGCCTGCTGCAACCCGCGCTTACCGTATGTACTAAACGCAGCTGGGTTATAAGTCCAGGCCGCACGATATACATCAAGTGATTCTTCAATGCTGCGATGCCGCTCAAAACCGGTGCGCAGGCCGCGCACCCAGGTTCGCGCATAGCTTACGAGAATTGTGTTTTCGGTGAGGAAGTTTTTGAATTTCTCACTGAAACGTTCCACCCGTGGTCCACCAACCGATACCACATTGCCGTCGACGTTAAACCTATAGCCTACCGCTTCATCCAGCACATCGGAGATATCGATCAGTGCGACTACGTGATGGAATTCGAGCCCTACCTCCTGCAGTAAATATTTGATTTTTCGATAGTATATTATGGGTGAATACGAGGTAACGGCAGCGTTGAGCACCTCTATGCCTTTGGCCTCTATATGGCGGCTCACGATACCGACGAAACTGTCATCGAAGGAATATCCCAGCGCCTCGGTAAATGAGTCACCGATAAAAAGAACCCGATGTCGATCACTTTCAAGCGGCACTTGCCGCACTTCTCTATCCTTAAAACCCAGCGAATTGGTATGTACCTGGTAACGGATCGGCCCCCACTGTGCTTTGGCGTAGTTGATATTGGAGGCCAGGGTATGGTGGTAAACGGGGTGCGACACACGGTAATAAGTCTCAAATTTTCTCGGCGGCGTATACCATCCGATCGCGGCGAACACGTTCGCCGCCAGGAAATCCAGTATCACCAAAGACAATAAGACGACAATGGCAAGCGTTGTTCTTGGGTGGCGTTCGAAAACGGTAGCGCCTGCGTGAGCTTTCAAAAAGCGAGCCTAATTGGTGGCATGCACATGAGCCCAAGCTTATGCTAAATATGGAGGAACGGACAATCCGCCACCACCATCGTAGGTGGTGTCTGCTAGTCTGCGACGTTGACTTTAACGTAGATGCTACCTCGGCGACCGGCGCTTGATTGTTGATCGTCATTACCCATCCGCGACTATATAGCCTTATAAGCAAGCGCCCTCTCAGGCCACCTCGCCGGTACGAAAGATAGCCTCGACATATTAACGATGCACAGGCTGTCCTTCCTATCCATCCCCAGAACTAAAACAAGTATACTGCCTTCAGTACTCGCAGGACTGAGGGAGAAGACGATGGTCAATACGATATCCACAAAGTTTGCTGCGCTAATTCTGTTCTTAGTTGCCAGCACCCATATTGTTATTGCCCAATCTAATTATGCAATTGTCATCGGCATTGACGATTACACCACTGCTGGCCTGGCCCCGCTTGTTAACGCCGCGGAGTAATGGGGACACAATACTTATCTTAGATCTAATCGAAAAGCCAGAGATAGATATTGTGTCCCCGTAATTATTCTAGAGAAGTCAGGCTATCCAAACGCAAGGCAGCATCAGCCCGTACCGACTTATCCGAGTCACTGCGAGCAATCCTGGCCAAGATATCATCATCGACAAGCCGCGCCACCGCGGCGCGGCGAACGCGAGCGTCTTTGTCCCACTGTGCACGGTTTGCCAGCAGCAGCTGATCGGTTACCTTTTCGACTGCTACACGGCGCACACCCCAGTCTTCGTCATTCTTTGCCCGGTTGGCAAGCACCGTCTGATCGTCGATTATCTTGAGGGCAGCCTTTCGGACCTGCCACGCCTTATCCCACTTAGCCCGGTTTACCAGCGTCGCACGATCGTCGATGCATGCGACTGCCACCGCACGGACCTGCCAGCTATCATCGTTCTGAGCGTGCTCGCATAACTCTTCTGTGTTCTGGATGCGCTCAACAGCAGCACACCGAACACGCCAGTCTTCATCAATTCGGGCAATTGCACACAGCAGCTCTTGATTGTCGAGCTTACAGACCGCGGATTTGCGCACTTGTGGATCAGCGTCGCTTGTTGCGATGGACGCCATGTGAGTCGTATCCTTCAGCTTGCGCACGGCGATGGCGCGCGCATCCGCGTACCGGCCGTGCTCGGCGATGTCGGTAAGCATCTCACGATTACGCACCCTGTGGGTGGCAGAGCAGCGTACCGGCGGGTCTACATCGGCCTTTGCGACCTCGGTCAGCACGCCGCGATCTTGGATGCGGCGTACCGCCGCCAACCGGGTGTCATCATGCGCACTCTCGGTCGCTAGCCGGATCAGCGTTGCCTGTTGTTCGATCCGGCCGGTCGCCGTCAGACGCAATTCGGACTCGGAGTCGTTTGCCGCCACCACGAACAAAGCCTGCTCGTCCGCGAGCCGTGCGACCGCCGCACGCCGAATCTCGGTGTCCGTTTCGGTCGCTGCGACCTTCGCCAGTGAGGCCTGATCGCGCAGCTTCGCGGCTGCGCGCCGCCGCACATCGATCCAGCCGTCTTGGCGCACGACATCGACCAGGAAAGCATCATCGCGCAGTGCCTTCACCGCCGTCCGGCAGACAATCTCGTCGGCAGCCGAACCAGCGATTTCGACCAGTATACGTTGGTCCGAGATCTTCTTGACCGCCGCTTTAGCAACGCTCCGATCACCGGCGCCGACGGCAACATTCTTGAGCAAGTCCTGGTCCTTAATGGCGGCAACGGCCTTCTGCGCCACGGCTCGAAGGCTCGCGCTACGGGCAACATCGGTGAGCAGGGCCGTCGCCCCAAGCCGGCGCACCGCTGTTTTCCCCAATCCGGCATCACCGGTGGTCAAGGCGATTCCAGCAAGCAGCTCGGGGCTGGTGATTCGCTGGACCGCTCGCTGACGCACACCCTCGTCGACGTCGGCCTTGGCGATGCGCACCAGGATTTCGTCGTCATCCAATCGGTCGATCGCCGCTTTCCTGACCGCGGCCAGGGCGGCCGTGCCCGCGACGCGGGCAAGAGATGCCTGGTCCACGAGATCCGCAAGCGCATTCAATCCACGCTTTGCATCGCGCTCCGCGACCGCGACGTCTGCGGACGTGGGTTCGGAGGTGTCAACCAGTCTTTGATTCCCATGCGCATACCTCAAAAACGCCGGCGTCCAGGTAAGCATCCGGCGACGGCTCCATTGTAAGCAAATGAAGGCAGTTACGGGGTACACTTAAACATGTGTTTACTCAAACCCGCCTTGAGGGGACATCTGCTGCGCCACCGGCGCGGCTACAGTTAGATCAACGCTGGCGCAGATGTAAGCACCGTTCAGCAATATCCCGGTCTATAAGAGCCATTGCGCGACTGACGTTTTGTCGGCGTCACCTGTCATCGAAGAAAATCTTTTAACTTAAGCGGCATCGGTAAAGGCAATGGGCAAACGAAGCGGCAAAGCCGGATTGGCTAATCTCGGTTCTGATCGAAGATCCGATAGTCCGACCTCTTCCGGCCGCGAAGTAATCTTCGTCTTAACCTGTATTGCTATTACTCGCGATAAAATCCCACTTCCGCTTCGGCACCAAAGGCCGTGGTGTGTATCGTACGTATCAAGGGTGGCGAAGTTCCTATTTCGACCGAACTCTCCGGTTTGTGCTCCTGTTGTATTTTCTTTTGAACAACAACACTGCGCTTGCACCAAAAATACAAGACTAAACAGCAGAAGCGAACAAATCACGAGCAAGTCAATTCGAATACTCGCATAAGGTGAAACACCATATTCGTAATATCCGTAAAAAAGAAATGCCAACCCAGAGACAATGAGACTCAAGTCATATCGCCTCAACAATAAAAACACAGTGGCAATTAAAGGTGAAAGAAGTGTAATCACGAGAACGGATATTTGGATGGCATCATCCCGAGGTCGTCTTGGACTTTGAGCTTCCCGTGTTCGTTTCATTCGCTCGTATTCACTACAGCCACTGCACCAAACATTTTTATGA
>CAMYOI010000249.1 GCA_947259955.1 uncultured Gammaproteobacteria bacterium | reverse complement strand
TGATCGCACCCGCTTTTATTTCGACGGTTTCCTCCTCCATGTCGAGTTCTATGGCCCCGTATTGACATGCCTCTCTCGCTTTTTGCGCGTCGTCGGTCCCGATGATGGACGGATCCAGCACGTAGCGCTGCGGATATGACAGGCTGTATGGAATGTAGGCGGCTTTGACAGTGTCAAGATTCAAATTGTGCGGATTCTTTATTTCCGCTTCCACCGCGTCTGCACACGCCCCGCAGGCGGTGCAATTTTCGTTGACATATCGCGGTCGGACCCTGATCGATACATCGTAATTCCCGGCCTCGCCTGTCAGCGATTCGATCTCCGCCATGGTATACACGCGCAGCCGTCTGCTGGCGTTCATACGCCGCTGATTGATTTCCTGTCCGCACAACGGTCGACACATTTTCGGGAAATATTTGTACAGCTGAGCGACGCGGCCGCCGACGGACGGGCTTTTCTCCACGAGGACGACGTCCTTGCCACACTCCGCCGCTTCGAGGGCGGCCGTGACGCCGCTGATGCCAGCGCCGACAACCAGTATGGTTTCGTTGGTTGGAACCGCATCGGTCATAGTGTGGAATCCTCGTTAATACTGGGTGTTCGAACTTTGGTTGGCAGGAGACCAATTTGGAGAGAACAGCCATACTATAGTCAATTCGCCGATTGTTGAATACAAATTACGAATATCAACATAGATCATAGTAATGGTCATTATACGAATACGCGTGCCGCATAGGCCGCATAGCTCATTGAAGAATGGTCCCACCTCAGAGATCGGAGCTCTCGACGTGAAAAGTATCTCGTAGAGCAAGCGCGCGGTAACCAACCGCAGGCAGGCCCATATCGGGAGCAAGGTAACTGTGAATACAACGAATGGATTTATAGAAACCGGAACTATCCAAAAGACTGGTGCATGTTGCGCGAACTCGACGGTCCGCCACGGGATATCCGTTTCGTAGAACTGACTGTTGAAAAGTACGTCCGCCTTGCACTGGGAATGCGCAAGTCGTTCGAAGCATGCGCGGCGAGGAAAGATCGTTGAAGCGGCATAAGCAGCGCAGCGATATCGATGCGGTAGTGGCGGCTTATGCCAACATTCATTTTTTTGAACAAGTGGCCGATTTCAAAAGTGTAATTCGCGTAGATTCCAGAACGTTAATTTTTGTCATTAAAACTTGACTTTTTTACTTGTGTGCATATATTTGGCTTTGATTTTAAGGTTAAAGTAACAAATATGTTTACAAACCTTTCTATTAAGGTTTCGAATTGTTAGTAACGAAACCTGAATTGGCGAGTGTACAAAAAACAAAATTACATAGCGGCAAGCCCCGGGCTTGGTCGCAACACTTATGATTCTGCATCTCACTCCACCACAGATTTTCCTTCCATGTTTCCATTTAACCGCTTGTCTAGTTTCTTATTCAGCGTTTTTGGCGAGGATGCATGGAGGGAAATTTCGTTGTACAACGTTCAAGTAAACCATTAATCCCTAAACTCTTTTAGAGGAGACGCGTCATGGCAGTAGCCAAAAAGAAAGCGACCAGGAAAAAGGCGACCAAGAAAAAGGTTGTCAGGAAAGCGCCGGTAAGAAAGGCGACCAAGAAAAAGGCGACCAAGAAAAAGGCGACCAAGAAAAAGGTCGCCAGGAAAGCGCCGGCAAGAAAGGCGACCAGGAAAAAGGCTCCTGCCAGGAAGTCGACCGCGAGAAAGGCTACAAAAAAAAAGTAGTTAGGAAGTCTGCTAAAAGGAAACCGGCCGGGATGAGAATCGCCCTGCCGTTCTAGTGTATTTTCATTGATAAAGGCCGCTTACCGATTGGTTGGCGGCCTTTTTTTACCGCTTTGCGCCGAATCCACCCCCTCCCGGAGTTCGAATTTCGAAAACGTCGTTCGCGGACATTTCCGTTTGGTCACACCCGCGCAGGCCCTGGACTTCGCCGTTTGATCTTTTGACAAGATTTTTCCCCGCGCCTCCGTCCGCCCCACCGCACAATCCGAACGGCCGGGTCGACCGCCTGTTGGAGAGTATCGATGCGGTCATCGGTTCCAGGAATCGAATCTGCCTGACCACACCATCACCGCCGGTGTGCTTGCCGCCGCCGCCGCTGTTTTTTCGAATGCAGAACTGATCAAGCCGGACGGGGAATCGCCACTCGAGGACTTCCGGGTCGGTCAGTCGCGAGTTGGTCATGTGTGTATGCACGGCATCGGTACCGGAAAAATTCTCGCCGGCACCTTCACCGCCACAAATCGTTTCATAGTACTGGTACTCATCATTGCCGAACGTGAAGTTGTTCATCGTGCCCTGTGAAGCCGCTCTAATTCCCAGAGCGCCATACAATGCGTCGACGACTATCTGCGATGTCTCGACGTTTCCCGCGACCACGGCCGCCGGATATTCGGGATTGAGCATGGATCGTTCTGGGATGATGATGTCCAGCGGTTTGAGGCAGCCGGAGTTAAGGGGTATTTCGTCTGCGACCAGAGTGCGGAAGACGTAAAGCACGGCAGCCCTGCACACGGCGGATGGCGCATTGAAATTGCTTTGCCGTTGCGCCGATGTCCCGGTGAAATCGATTCGGGCACTGCGGTCGGCGTGGTCGATGCTTATCACTACATGGATCGTGCTGCCGTCATCAAGCGGGCAGCTGAACTCTCCATCGCTCAAAACATCGATGACTTTGCGGACACATTCCTCCGCGTTGGCCTGGACGTGGGCCATGTAATTGCGGACCGTTCCGAGCCCGTACGTGGAAATCATTCGATGAAGCTCTTCCGCACCCTTGGCGTTTGCCGCGATCTGCGCCTTGAGATCGGCAATGTTGTGCTTCGGATTTCGAGCCGGAAAGGGTTCCCCGGTCAGCAGCTCACTTAGCTCCCGCTCACGAAATTCGCCTTCCCGTACTCCGAGGAAATTGTCGATAAGAATCCCCTCTTCCTCGACGTTGGTGCTATTCGGCGGCATCGAGCCGGGTGAAATTCCACCAATGTCGGCATGATGCCCCCGCGAAGCAACGAAAAACAAGAGATTGGATTGTTCCTTGTCGAAGACCGGGCTGATTACCGTGACATCCGGCAGGTGCGTGCCCCCGCGGTAGGGCGCGTTGTGTATATAACTGTCCCCCGGCATGATATCGCCGCCTCGCTGTTCTACTACATTTGTCACCGTATCACCCATGGATCCGAGGTGCACCGGCATGTGCGGCGCATTGGACACGAGCTGCCCCGCGTGGTCGAACACGGCACATGAAAAATCGAGCCTTTCCTTCATATTTACCGAATAGCTCGTGTTCTGCAGGGTGTGGCCCATCTGTTCTGCAACGGACATGAACAGCTTATTGAAAATTTCAAGCATGACGGGGTCGGGCTTGCCATCGTCGCGCTGCACCTTTTGACTTTTACTTTCGAGGCTCAACAACAGTTGGCCGGATCCGGTCTGGCTTGCCGACCACCCTGGCTCAACCACGATGGTACTGTTGGGTTCGATTATCAGTGCCGGGCCGTCGATGGCATTCTCCGGCAGCGCATCGCGCTGGCGGACGGCGCACCGTTGTACATCTCGACCAAAATAAGCGTGGGTAACGGTCGCTCCCCGGGACACGCCCCGCTGACGCGTCTGCGAAGTTTCGGGTGGTTGCATCGGTACGATCAGTTCGACGGCGACTGATTCGATGATCGCGTCTCTGGCGGGATCGATGAATCCAAACCGCTTCATATGCAGGTCTTCGAAGCTTCGGCGGAGAGTGGCGGCATCCCGAACGTAAGCCGTTTCCAGTGCCGTGTCGGTGCCGGAATATCGAATCATGGCCTTGTAAACGACGTTGCTCGAATCAAGGCCGACGCCCTGGTGGCGCAGCACTTGCGCGCCCTTTTCACAGAGGTCCTCGAAGGCGCCGTCCAGCTCTGCAGGGGCGCCGTCGCCGAGTGGCAACTCGACGGTGGTTCCCTGGATTACGCGGATGTCCGCCAGTCCAATACCGTACGCCGACAGCAGGCTGGCATGGGGATGTATCAGTATGCGCTTTATTCCCAGAGCCTCGGATACCAGGCATGCGTGCTGTGCCCCCGCGCCGCCAAAACAGCACAGGGCGTATCGCGACACGTCATAGCCCCGCTCCACGGAGATCCGCTTGATCGCGGCGGCCATATTTTCCACGGCCACCTCGATGAATCCTTGGGCAACTTCATAACGGTTGAAATTTCTTCCCGTTTCTCCGTTAATGCTCTTCGCCAAAGCATCGAATTTTCGCCGTACGACCTCGCTATCGATTGGCAGATCGCCGTTGACGCCGAATACCTTAGGAAAATTTTCCGGCGACAATTTGCCCAGCATCACGTTGCAGTCGGTAACCGTAAGTGGTCCTCCGCGTCGATAGCATGCCGGGCCCGGATTGGCGCCCGCCGATTCGGGCCCCACCCTGAACCGGGTACCGTCGAATCGGACAATTGATCCACCGCCAGCCGCCACGGTGTGGATGTGCAGCATCGGGGCCCTGATTCGCACTCCCGCGACCTCGCTTTCCAACGTCCTTTCGAATTCACCGTTGTAGTGGCAAACGTCGGTAGAGGTGCCACCCATATCGAATCCGATGATTCGTTCGTCGCCGTCTACCGTTGCGGTGGCGACCGCACCAACGACGCCACCCGCCGGACCCGACAAAATACAGTCCTTCCCCCGGAATGTGGCGGCATTGGTCAGGCCGCCGCTCGATTGCATGAAGAACAGGCGGGATCCATGCAATTCGCGCTCGATGCTATCGACATACCTTCTGAGTATGGGAGAGAGGTAGGCATCGACCACCGTCGTGTCTCCCCGGCTTACCAGCTTCATCAGCGCGCTCACTTCGTGGGAGGCGGAAACCTGATCGAATCCCAAATCGGCGGCGATTCGAGCGAGATTTTTCTCGTGCTCCGGGTATCGATAAGCGTGCATAAGGACGATCGCAATAGATTCGAAGCCGCGGTCACGAATCTCGGAAAGCATTTTTCGGCACTCGGATGCGTTCAGAGGTGTGACGATATTACCCTGCGCATCGATGCGCTCGTCGACCTCCACCACGGCTGAATACAGCATTTCCGGCAGCTCGATATGCATAGCGAATATATCGGGGCGGTGCTGATACGCTATACGAAGTGCGTCTTTGAACCCTCTGGTTGTGATCAGCACCGTCGGTTCGCCTTTGTGCTCCAGTAGTGCGTTGGTGCCAACGGTTGTGCCCATCTTGATCGATTCAACGGCTTCGACGGGAATAGCGGCGCCGGCCGCCAGGCCAAGCACATCCCGGATGCCCTGAAGGGGGGCGTCATCGTAGCGTTCCGGGTTCTCCGACAGCAATTTGTGCGTCATGACCCTTCCACTCGGGTCGATTGCAACGACATCGGTGAACGTGCCGCCTCGATCGATCCAGAACTGCCACTTGCCGCGGGCTCCGCGTGTCGAATGTTCCGTCGTATTACGGTCTGGTATTGTCAGATCTTCACCCCTTTTTGTGTACTGATCGGAAACGCATCGTTATAGTATCGGGTTACTGATATGTTGAGTACGGACGCTAAATTTTCTAGCAAGTATCAATTTCTTGTCAGCAGACCTTTTCCGAAAAATGACGGACAGCCAGACAGCCACCGATCTCTACCAGATTTCTGGTTATACCATCGAGCGCGAGGTGGGGCGAGGCGGCATAGCCATGGTGTATCTGGCCGTGCAGGAATCGCTGCAAAGAGAGGTGGCGCTGAAGATCATGGCGCCTGCCCTGACCAGCGATCCCAACTTCACCAGGCGGTTTCTCCACGAAGGACTGACGGTCGCGCAGCTGAACCACCCGGGTATCGTGACCATCTACGATATTTCGGTTGTCGGCTACCAGCATTATATCGCGATGGAGTTTCTCAAAGGAGGCAGCCTGAAGCATCGGATCCAGAGTGGCCTGCTCGTGGACCAGGCACTGCGTGGACCAGGCACTGAATATACTCCATCAGGTTGCCGCGGCGCTGGAATATGCCCATGACAATGGCGTGGTTCATCGAGATGTAAAGCCGGAAAACATCATGTTCCGGGATCCTTCCGGAAATGAAGCCGTGTTGACCGACTTTGGAATCGCCAAAACTGGCTCGCAGCAGTCGAACATTACCAGAGCCGGGCTGGTCGTCGGCACACCGAGATACATGAGTCCGGAGCAGGCTGAAGGGCGGGGCGCCACCACGCGCTCGGATATATATGCACTCGGGGTCATACTTCATGAAATGCTCACCGGCAGACCTCCTTATAAGGGAACCGAAAGTATGGCGGTCCTGTACTCGCACCTGAATGACCCTGTGCCTGAACTTCCGGCGCGCTATAGTGTTCTGCAGCCGTTGTTGGAGGACATGATGGCCAAGGATCCGGAACAACGTATTCCGGACTGTGGCACGCTGCTGGGCCGAATCGAGGAACATGTCGCAGGTCCCGACACCACCTCCAGCGCCCAGATTGGTAGCCAGCCCGCGCATCGTTCGGTGCGAGAACAGAAACCGAGCGGAAAGCGCATTGGAACGGTGACCTCAATCCTGGCCTGGCTAGGCGTCGCCCTGGCGGTCGTCATCGTTGCCGGAA
>CAMYOI010000248.1 GCA_947259955.1 uncultured Gammaproteobacteria bacterium | reverse complement strand
GATCCGTCCCAGAATGTGAATCCCCTGAGATAGATCCGAACCCGGTACTTCGACTGCGCAAAGGTCCCGGGTGAATCCGGCTGCGCCACCGCGCGGTAGCCCAACTGCTTGAGTTCACCAACCAGTTCCGGTCTGGTGATCACCATTCCGGGAAAGATATCCAGAGGCCGGCTGTATATATGGGAAGGGATGGCCCATCGGCTTCCCTCCAACTTGCCGCGCACCGTAATGTCGAGGTAAACGGTATAGCCTGCCAGCGCGAGAAAAGCGAGCACCGCAAACAGCCGCATCAAGACGCGAACCGAAGATGCTTGCCTGGATCTGGTTCTGGATCCCGGCTTCGTCCTGGTTTTCTTTTTGCTCGATGTTTTACGCGGTCGTCTTTTGTTCGCTGGCATGCGGTCTGACATGCTGATTAGGTGTTGTCGGGATTGTCGCCTCGGAACTCCGCCGCGCAATGCCAGCAGATTTCGAATGTCGCCGGATTGTATTCGCCACATTCGGAACATTTCCGGTTGCGTTCAGTCCGGGACCCGTTTTCGAACTCCGATACGATCCGGCGTGCACGCCGTTCGTCCTCCGGGTTGTCAATCCAGACTTCCGGGTAGGCGTGGGTGAAAGGGAGTTCCCCGACGCCCCCCTGAGCGTTTTCGTTGAACACCAACGCCTGAATGCCCTGTTCACGCAGTTGATGCAACAGCAAGTGGGCCTCTGGCAGGCTGGCTGCGGAGTATATACGTTTCATTGCTAGGTAGCTTCGTCCGTCCGCCATTCAACACGGTTTACCTGAACTATGCTAGGCTGTGAAAATGAACGCAATAGTTGGCGTTTTCGGCCACCGTAATCCCACCGCGTCATGAACGTTCTGGACCAACGGATCGAAAAATCGCTCAAGGCAAGGCACCCGATACTGTATCTGCACTCACCTGAAGAGGACCGGGTTATGGGGTCCCTGGAGAGAATCGCGGGTGAGGATGCGAAGATTCGGTGCTGGACCTGTACCCATGGGCTTGACGACAGCGAGGACCCGGCGACCACCGATCCAGCCGTGGCGCTGGAGGAGTTGATACACCATCCACGAGCGGGTTTTTTCGTGTTCAAGGACCTGACGCCTTTCATGGACGACCCCGCTCTGATGCGTGGGCTGCGCGACGCCTATTACACCCTGCGCTCCGTCAAAGGTGCGCACCTGTTCATCCTCTCGCCCGTGTTCTCCCTGCCTGAATCGCTGGCGAAGAATATCTACATCGTCGATATACCCCCGCCCTCGACCGACGACCTCGTTGATTTGACCAAGAATATCATCTCGCAGTACACGCAAAAGAAGATTCCCGACAGCCTGCTCCGTGACATGGCCCTGTCCCTGAAAGGGATTACCATATATGAGGCGGAGCATGTGCTGCATGCGGTGCTGAGCGGGCAGAAGCTCAGCCGAACCACATTGCTGGACGAGATCCGCGATACCAAGAAAACCATTGCGACCGGAGCGGGTTATCTCGAATATGTTCCGAGCGACAAGAGACTCGATCACGTCGGTGGCCTGTCTTATCTAAAGACCTGGATAACGGAGCGGTCAACCATCTTCAACCAGCAGTCCATAGACGAAGGACTACCCGTTCCCAGGGGCATCTTGATCATGGGGGTGAGCGGCTGCGGCAAGAGTCTGTGCGCCAAGGTCGTGGCAAATATTTGGAACGTCCCCCTGTTCAGACTGGACATGAACCTGGTTTTCTCGAACATCTACGGCAATCCGGAGGCGGCGTTTCATAAAGCCCTTCGCGCTATCGAGTCTCTGGCGCCGGCCGTGCTTTGGATCGACGAGATCGAAAACGGCCTGGGTTTCACCGAAAGAACCAACACCATCCAGTCGCACATCTTTTCCGCGTTTTTGACGTGGATGCAGGAGAAACCACCGCTGGTATTCGTCGCCGCGACGGCAAACCGAATCGAGATCCTGCCCGCCGAACTTATCCGCAAGGGCCGGTTCGACCAGGTGTTCTTCGTCGATCTGCCCGACGATGAAGAGCGGGAGGAGCTGTTCCGGATACATCTCGAGAGCAACGGTGCCGATCCGGAAAAATTCAAAATGAAATCATTGATGCTGGAGACCAAGGGATGGAACGGTGCGGAAATCGAGCAGGTCGTGATCGCCGCGCGAATTCGCGCTCACAAGGAGAATCGGGCATTCAATACTCGCGACATAGCGGATCTCGCTCGAATGATGGTACCTTTGTCCAGAACCATGAAGGAACAAATCAAGATCCTAAAAGACTGGGCTTGGGACCGCGCAACACCCGCATCGAAGGGGCGGGGTACAGACTTTTCCATACTCGAAGCGGAGAAGACAAGCAGCGCCTCCTGAACCATTCCGATTAATGAACCATTGAAATATGCGGGCTAGCGGTATAAATGCTCCCGGGTCCAGGGCACATTATTGTTCACACCTCGGTTGAACAAGACCTGAAAGAGCTGAAGTTCACCCGTGCGGAACGCCGCAATGGAACCGCACAGGTAGAGCCGCCAGGCGCGCACGAAGATAACGTCGAACATCCGTTGAATCGTATCTATGTTCTCTTCGTACCGCTGCGCCCAGTCCTCCAGGGTCTTTGCATAGTGGAGCCTCAAGTTTTCAACGTCCAGAACCGAAAAATTGAAGGGCTCGAAGATGTCCATCATCTCCTTTAGGGTCGGCGGGTAAGCACCGGGGAATATTCGTTTTTCTACCCATATGTTCATCGGGCGAGGTCTGTTTCGCCCAATACTGTGTATCAGCCCCCGGCCCTCCTTGCGCAGGCATCTGTCTATCACCCCGCCCAACGTTTGGAAATTTTCCGCGCCGACGTGTTCGAGCATCCCAACCGAAACGAATACATCGCACTTGCCACTGGCGTTTCGATAGTCGTCCTCGATGTACTGAACCTGGTCCTGTAGTCCTACCTCTCTGGCCTTTTCCTGAGCGAACCTGATCTGTTCTTGGGAAATGTTGAAGGCCCGAACCTTTGCACCGTATTCCCTGGCCATGAACAGCCCCAGACCACCCCAGCCACAGCCGGCTTCCACGACCTCGTCCCCGGGTTTCAGCTGCAACTTCCTGCACACGTGGTCGAGTTTAGCCCGCTGTGCCTGCTCCAGGGTCCTCTCGGCGTTCTCGTAATAAGCGCATGTATACTGCATGTGATCCCGATCGAGCCACAAGCTGTAGAATTCATTGCTCAAATCGTAGTGGTGATGGATATTGTCTTTGGAACCGGACAGATTGTTGGACTTTGCCCGGCCAAACACGTTGACGAGTTTACCCAGCGTCGAGCGTTCCGCTAGAAAATCCGGCCTATGCGTCGTACCAATTTCCGCCAGGCGCACCAGGTCACCCTCGACTTCGAGCGACCCGAGGCTGTATGCCTCTCCCAGATTCCGGTCCGGATTGGTCAGGACGCCCCATAATGCCTTTCTATTCCTGAACCGCAGCAGTAACTCAGGCTTGCCTGTGTAGATCTGGATCCTTTGACCGTCCCACAGTTCAAATGCCACCGGAGCATCTTCCATTATGTTGAGCAGCCAGCGAGCCGACTTGATCTCGAGCGCCGACGGTCTCCAGGATTCGTACACCGACTCCTGCGCCCTTCCAAAATTAAGGGGAGATTCTTTGCTATTGACAGACATCTTTAAATTCACGGGATTTGCTCGACAACATCCTAATGATTACGCGCTCGATTGACAATATTTCCAGGCACAGGAAAGGTGCGAAGGGCCGTGGCTATCCGAGCAACTTTGTCAAAGTATGCGCCGACAACCTATTATCACGCTACAGGCCCGGGCTGAGACCAGACTCAGGACCGCTCAGCCGGCGATTTCCGGGACCTCGGGAACTCGTCTAGCATACACGCTATTCATCGTTGATGAATTCAACGCGCTCAGCCTCTCCCAGTACCACGGATTTGCCGTCAAGGGACTCAAACCGGCTGCCTTTGATTGATTTCTGATAGGCCTTGTAGACGGTGACGTTGCTGCTGTTGCCGTCGATAACACGAATTGTCACGATCTTGTGAGCCTGCTGCCACTGGTAGGTGAAGATAACAGCGGAAACGATCAGCAGCGCCGCTACGAATCCGTAGGCCCCATAGCGACCGATCGGGCTTGTAGCCGTGGTGGCCGCAACAGAAGCCGTCTTTTGGGGCGCCCGGCGTTTGATGCGATAAAACGCATAGACCGCGAAAACGACCAGGGCCGTGAAAAGGATCTTTGTCAGCATGGTGGACTATTACTCATAAAGGCAACGCTTGCTGGCCGTGCGGCGGCCTGAAGTGCCGCGTATCCAGCGGCATCTTGCCGGCGTTCAATTTCAGCCGGCTGCATTGCAGTCGGAATCTCCGAGCAAGCAGATCCGCGAAAGTTCCGGTACCGCTTTTGCGATGGTCGAAATCCGCGTCATAGTCACGCCCCCCACGCGATTGCCGCACCAGGCTCATGACGTGATCCGCTTTTCCGGAGAAATGCTGCTGCAGCCACTCCCGGAACAGGTCCTTTACTTCCCATGGCAGGCGCAGAAGCGTATAACTCGCATAGTTGGCACCGCGCGCTGCGCCCTCCCGCATAATCGACTCCAATTCGTGATCCGTCAGCGCAGGAATGACCGGCGCTACCGACAGGTGAACCGGAACCCCAGCCTCAGAAAGCGTCGAGACGATGCGGAGCCTGCGGCTTGGTGCGGCGGCGCGCGGTTCAAGCCTGCGTGCCACGGTATTATCGAGCGTAGTCAATGACACGCTTACCACGACCAGACGCCGGCTGGCCAGCTTGATCAGCAGATCCAGGTCCCGCTCGACCATGCTGGACTTCGTTGTAATCGTCACCGGTTGTTGCGTGTCCAGACAAAGTTCCAGAATTCCGCGTGTAAGGCCGAACCGCTTTTCTATGGGCTGGTATGGGTCGGTGTTGGTACCCAAAGCCATAACATCGCACCGGTAGTCCGCGGCGCTAAGTTCGACCTTCAACTGATCTACCACCCGGGGCTTGTAAAAAAGCCTGCTTTCGAAATCGAGACCCGGAGATAATCCCAGATAGGAATGAGAGGGCCGTGCATAGCAATATATACAGCCGTGCTCACAGCCGCGGTATGCATTGACCGATTGATCGAACGGGACATCGGGGGAGGCGTTTCTGGAAATCACGGACCTGCTGCGGTCTTCGGTGACGGTGGTGCGGAGCGGCACGGTTTCCTCCGCAAGATCCCAGCCGTCGTCGATTTCGTCACGACGCATCGATTCGAAGCGACCCTCGGCATTGGATAGCGCGCCCCGACCCTTGATGGATTTGGGCGTGAACATCGTCATGGCAAGTGGCTTACCGATACCCTGGTCCAAGGCTTCGGATTACTTTTGCGCTTTGACATACTGAATCCGATAGTTCCATACCAAATGTCCCTGGGGCCGCATGGGCGGGAAAATAAACTGGTGCGTAATGTCGCGAGCCTGCCGGGACGGCACCACTATCTGAATTTCCTGCTCCTGCTGGCCTACGATCATACAGTTTTGATCTTCTTCCTTGGAAGGACAATCCGAGGCGTTGAGTTCGAGGCCCACCGCGGTCAGAACATGCTCCGGCGAACCGTTCAGCACTCGCGCATACATCTGATAGCTGTTGCCGTAGGTTACGTCTACCTTGAAATTGACCAGATTTATCTGTTCGGTGGAAATCAGATCCGAACGCGTGCCCTCGTAGAACTCGGCGTACCAGATGATGAGCACCAAGCCGAGCACCAGCGTAACGAAGAAGATGATAATAGAGGTCCTGTACCCGAATGTGATGATCAGGTATCCGGTCACGAGGGCCAGTGCAACTACCAGTAGTATCCAGGCCATCCAATCACTTTACGCAAACTGAAATTAGGGAAACGACGATTCGAAACCGGTCCTAGAACAACACAAACCGTGCGTCAATATCGGACCCGGCCCCGCGGCAAATACCATACCATATAAAGATACCCGCCTTAAAAAAATCGTTGATCTGCTATGATATACACCATGCAGGAGA
>CAMYOI010000247.1 GCA_947259955.1 uncultured Gammaproteobacteria bacterium | reverse complement strand
GCGATAACGAAATCTTTAATGGTGATTTCAAGAAGGCACTGGGCGCCATCAAGGCCAAGGCTTACGTCATGCCGGGCCAGACGGACCTGTATTTCCCAGTGGCTGACAGCGAAATCGAGGTCGCTAACATGCCTAACGCCGAGCTTATTCCCATGCCATCCATCTGGGGGCATTTCGCCGGCGGCCCGGGAGTCAATCCGGAGGACGTGAAGTTCCTCGACGATAAACTCAAGGAGTTACTTGCCGGGTAAGCGGCAGGCTGTGCGGTCACATGGGCAATTTCACGCAGCGTTAGGGCAAAGTAGAATGTCTGTGATCTCCTATTTTGAAAGTCCGCAGTGGGTGTAAGCCCCGCCCGGCACCTTTTCCTCCAGCCGGCAGCAATCGGTACAACTATGGAGGTAACGAATTGGCTGAAGCCTTAGATGTGACGAATCACTTTTGGTGATTCAGTACGCGTACAAGAAGTTTTGGTAAGGGTCGGGTAAAGACTTCGTTGCTGCAGCACAGTAAATCGTGTCTTCGGCGAGTACCGTGTCCGCGATGGTGTGGACAACGAACAGCGATTGAGCCCTAGAATATTAAGCATTGATAGAAAGACGATCTACCGAGTTCGACCATCTCTGGCCGTTCGAATCGGTCTGATGTATGGTTCTGAACTATCGGTCCCGCCCTCACAGGCTCTCACGGGTCGGCGTTTCAACTCGCCAAAGTCGCCTCCATCAAACAGTCCGATCAAGGCAAAACAACGTCGGAGCGAAGTGCAGATCCGTCACGCGAAATGCACGGCGATTCCGGTAAATGGCAGGCCGCTTATCGTCGTCCGCCAGTACTCGGGCGGAGCGATCACTTGGGCGAGTGTCAGCGTCCCGGTCGTAACGATTTCCGTTGCGGAAAGCGGCGGGTTGATGGGATCGTGAGCCAAAAGCTCGGCGAGATGGCCAAGCGCCGAGAGCGGGCCTCCGAGGACGTTAGCGGAATGACCCCGCTCGACTAATTTTCCATTGCACTCCAACGTGATCTCGAAATTCGCAAGCGCCTTAAGCCAATGCATGGCCTCTCCGGTATCAATTGATTGCCGTGGCCCCAAGAGACAGGCACCGTGTAGCCCGAAAGCCGCGACAGTATCAGCGGCCTCAAAGTGCCAACTCGGGAATAGCGATTGCACTATTTCAAAGCCGTGGGCTACCCATTCGATGCAGGACAAGAGCGCGAACTCGTCCATGCCCGGCTCTGGTGCTCGCGCAAGCCCGAATGCGATTTCCGGCTCAATGCGCGGCTCGACAAACGGGGCAAGGTCGAAGCCTTCGCCTCCCGCAGCGAGATCAAGCACAGTTGTGTCATACATGTCACCCCATATTGGGGTGAACACATCGTACTTTGACCACATGTTTCGGTTGGTAAAACCGATCTTGCGGCCAACTGGTCGCTCACCGCGCGCCTTACGCCTTTTCCTGATCGCTGCGGCTACCTCATAAGCAACACCGAGGTCGAAGTCCGCAAGGCGTTTTGAGAAAGGTGCAATCTGCCGTCGCGTGTCAAATGCGGTGAGCACCTCATCCGCGATTGCTTCGACCTGCAACCTAGCGGACTTTCGATCATTTTTATTTCACGAGCATCCACGTTTCTCCTTAAGCATGCCTACGACCCCATTCTTCGGGCATTCTAAAGGAAAAAATTGGGGAGTTGTGCTCTGGCTAGGGAAGTAGTTAAGAATTCTATGTACATAGTGACAGAGATGTCGATATCCTCAGCCTATCGAACAGCCGAATTCATCTTTGCTGCCTGAAAACAGGTAGTTTATAATTTCGCGTCCACTAAGCCCCCGGGAGGTTAATCGTGAACAAAGAGAATAAATCGAATAAAACTGAAACGGAAAGCGCAGTCGAAGAATCATCAAATGAGAATATTGGCCCTACATTTACGCGGCGTACCTTTTTGAAAGGATCAGTCGCCGTGTCCGCAGGCATTGCCGCACCTGCATATTTAGAAGGGATAAGCAAATCTTTCGCGGCTGAAAGCGGACCCGTAAAAATTGGCCATATTGAAGACCTGTCAGGAAATTTGGCTGTATATGGAGTGCAGAAAGACCATGCCGCACAACTTGCGGTAAAAGAAATTAATGAAGGCAAAACCCTGAAAGGCGGACCGGCAGGATCGGGGGGAGTCGGTTCACTCTCTAATTACGCCGCCAATCCACCAGTTATGGGCAATGGCGACAAAGACCTTAAGTTTGTAAATGACGGAGGCGACCTCACCCAATCGGGCATGGCTTTCGTCGAAGACGAGGATGTTCTTGTCGATTCTGGCGAGTCGGGTATCTTGGGTCGTGAAGTAGAGTTACTACACCCAGACGGCCAGTCCAACAACAACATTTGGCAACAGCTAACCCGCAAGCTAATCCAGGAAGACAAAGTTGATTGTCTCGTTGCTGGATTTACAAGCGCAGAACGGGAAGCTATTCGGCCTATCGTTGATCAGTTCAAACAGCTCTATATCTACACCAATCAATATGAAGGTGGTGTTGCAGATTCAAACACATTTTGTACTGGTGCAATCTGTGAGCAACAGGTTATTCCCGTTGTGGACTACATGATCCAAAGGTTTGGACCACGTGTCTATACTATTGCGGCGGACTATAACTTTGGACAATTGACCGCAGCTTGGACCCGAGCCTTTGCGCCAGTTGTGGGCGGTGAAATTATCGGTGAGGAATTTGTTCCTCTTAGTGTTTCAGATTTCACTACTTCTATCGCCAAAATTCAGGCGGCGAAACCAGACTGGGTATTCACTCTATTAGTTGGCTCTAATCAGTCCAACTACTACCCGCAAGCCGCTGCTACGGGGCTGGAGTATCCGATGGCTTCGACTGTAAACATGGCGCAAGGCTATGAACACCGCCGTTTTAAGGCGCCATCACTGGATAGAATGTACAACTGCGTCAACTACATTGAAGAAATTCCGACGGCGCGCAACAGAGCATTCGTCAAACGCTGGTATGGGATGTTTCCGGACGACCCGTATATAGGCCAGATGGCGCAGAATACATACTTTTCAATTCACATGTATGCAAAAGCGGCACGCATAGCAGGCACGACGGATCAAGAGGCAGTGAAACGGGCATTCGAATCAGGGTTGCACCTAGAGGCGCCGGAAGGAACCGTATTTATGGAGCCCTCGACACACCATTGTTCACATTACATTCGCCTGGCAACTGCCGATGCAGATCACAATGTCAGCTTTGTGCGTGAATGGCCAAGTATTCAGCCATGGTGGTTGCAGCGACTCGGAGTGAATCTTGTTCGCCATAAAGAGTACAAGCAATACATTCCGGACGAAGATCCATTCTTCAAGAGTTGAGTCAGTAACAACAGGTTCACAACAACAAAACGGCGGGTGCCGGTCGATTAAACGACCGGCACTTGTAACCGTCTAGCGACGGAATAGCGTTGTCTATGGAACTCGATGCTCTTGCACTTAGCCTGATTTATCAGTTTGGAACGAATGCTGCGTTCCTGTTTTTAGCCGCGCTGGGGCTCATCGTTATCTTGGGTATGATGAATATCATTAATCTTGCCCATGGTGAGCTAATGATGATGGGGGCGTACGTCGCTACCATTGCACACAATCAGGTGGGTCTGCCCTTTCCGCTGGCTGTTGTCGTAAGTTTTTTTGCCGTTGCCTTTTTCGGCGCGATCCTTGAATTGCTGGTCGTTCGTCGTTTTTATGGACGTGAGCTTGGCGCGCTGGTTGTCACATGGGGTCTCAGTCTCATTTTAGGGCAGGGAACATTCCTTGTGTTTGGACCATTCATGCCGGCGATTAAGATTCCCGGCGGCTCTTATTCCTACGGAAGTTTTTCTTTTTCTCAATACTGGCTGGTACTTATCGGTATTTCTATAGCCCTGGTTATCGGACTGTACTGGCTATATCGCTACACTAAATACGGCTTGCAGGCTCGCGCAACAATGCAAAATGCTGAGATGGCCAAAGCCTTAGGAGTTCCTACAAGCCGTATTTACACACTTACATTCAGCCTGGGCGCAGGCCTTGCCGGCCTAAGCGGCGCACTACTAGCACCTACCTCCACGATTGCCCCATTTATGGGACAACAATTTGTTGCCCCTGCGTTCATAACGGTTGTCGTTGGGGGAGCAGCAAATGTCATAAGCGGCGCTGTGGGCAGCAGTATCTTGCTATCTGTTATTAAGACCCCGATAGGAATGGCATTTGGCGCGTTCCTGGGAACTGTTGCGTTGCTGGTGTCGGCACTAATTATTATCCGTATCATGCCTAACGGAATTTCAGCGGCGATACAGAAGCTGATGGATCGCCGTCGCGCATCAACTATATTATGAACTCTAAAGTTTTAAGCTTGATTGGCGGTGATGCTGACGTTGGAACCTCACGGACATTTTGGATTGGTTTTATAATTGTTGTAATTCTATTCGCACTTTATCCAACTCAAACTTCAGAGTTTCGTGCTTCCAATGTAGCGTACTATCTTTTAAATATCCCTCTTGGACTCGGTATGGCTCTGTTATGGGGATACTGTGGAGTGCTCAGTTTTGGGCATGTCGCATATTTCGGCATCGCCGGATATACATATGGAATTATCGCCGGCAACATGGCTGGAAATTCTTTCGGTCCCATTGCGGGTGTTTTGGGCGGTTTACTGGCGAGCAGTCTAGTGGCAGGTGTGTTTGCATACTTCGTGTTCTATGCCCGGGTACGTGAGTGGATCATACCTATTCTCACGCTTGTATTGACCCTCCTCCTCGAAACGTTTCTTGGCCAAACGGCTGGATATCAATGGCGCGTGGGCTCCGTGTTGCTGGGAGGTTATAACGGCATGACGGGAATTCCCTCTTTTCAGATTGGCAGTTTTGTTTTCATGGGATATTCCTTTTACTATTTTTGCATGATCATTGTGCTAGTTTGCTATGTGGGTCTTCGCATGTTGGTGAACTCAAACTTTGGTCAAGTCGTTTTAGCTATTCAAGAAGACCCGCTGCGCACGGAAACGTTTGGCTACGACATTCGTGCCAGGCAATGGTTAGTGTTCGTATTATCAGCCATATTGGCATCCGTTAGTGGTTTGCTATATGTTCAATGGGGCAACTACATCACGCCTAGCCAGGTAGGACTGTTGTCGGCGGCGCTGCCGGTAATTTGGGCATCAGTGGGAGGGCGAACCAGCCTGCTTGCAGTAGTAATCGCTACTATCGTATTAAATTGGGTGACTTTTACTTTGTCTTCACAAGGCAACCAATATGCGATGGTAATTATCGGCGCGGCGCTCGTTGTCACCATGTTATTCTTCCCGCGCGGCATCGTGATTATGGTTGCCGAGTGGATTGGGCGGTTTACGAATCGCCCGAGAAGCAAGGCGGACAGTTGAATCACACATGAATGAGAAATTTGCACTGGAGGCACGCAACGTCAACAAACATTTTGGCGGTGTCATCGCTGCAAGCGATGTGAACCTGCGAGTGAGAGCGGGAGAATTACGTTGCATTATCGGGCCAAATGGAGCTGGAAAATCGACGCTATTCGCGCTTTTGTGTGGTATTCAGCAAGTCGACAGCGGCGAGATACTCATTCACGAGCATGACGTCACTCATATGCAACCATTCAAACGCATTCGACTTGGCCTAGGTTTGACGTTTCAAACTACCCGGACGTTTCAGGAGCTGAGTGTCAGGCGCAATCTCACCATACCAAATCCACACTTGGCCGAATCCAAGGAAGGTCATCAACGAGGGGCAGAACGTTTAAAGATGGCGCTTGAAGGGTTTGGCCTGAACCCGCGGGACGATACACGCGCAGGTGAACTACCTCATCATAAGCTCCAATGGCTGGCAATTTCGATGGTGCTGGCTGGGTATCCGGATACGGTACTCATCGACGAACCGACAGCTGGAATGTCACGCGATGAAACCGATCGTACTACGGAGGTATTGAAACACCTCAACGCTCATGGCCTGACCATTGTTGTTGTGGAGCATGATATGCACTTCGTAAAAAGCGTCGC
>CAMYOI010000246.1 GCA_947259955.1 uncultured Gammaproteobacteria bacterium | reverse complement strand
TGCACGTCGTGCTGGAACGAAATGCATAGCCGGTGCTATGGATTGAGTGAAGCCCAAGTTCAGCGGTACCTGGGCCAGCCAGGGCCGGGATCCTGGTGAGAAATGCGGGTTAAAGCCCATCGGCGCTCGCGGTGCCGAAATCAGCAGCCGATTCTTCCGCCTGTATCCGGGTTTTCAGCGATGCGTCTCGAATTCGACGGCGTAATGACTCGCGTTCCAGCTTCTTTTTGTAGTGGTGTACGGCGGCACGGATCACACCGCTTTTGGTTGTCTTAAGATTTTTTGCGAGTTTTGTGAGCGTCGAATCGAACCGGTCATCGGCTTTAACGGTAATCGTCTTCATAGCGTAAAATAGTAATACCGATTTAAGTATTTGTGATGGTAACACGGTGCTGAAATTGTTCAAAATGTAATCTGAAAATTGCGTGAAGCCGACTTCAATGTTTTCTATCGCGGAAAATTTTTCTCGATCCGGTCGAAAGCCTGCTCGATGATCTCGTCCTCCACACAGTAGGCCATGCGGACGTGATGCTCGCCGGTCGGCCCGAACGCGCTGCCGGGAGTGACGGTTACCTTGGCATCCTCGAGTAATCGGAGGGAAAACTCGAATGCATTGTCGTGGTCAGCCAGTATTCTGGGAAAAACGTAATATGCCCCTTCCGGTTTGACGTAGTCGAATACGTGGGGAACAGCGTCCAACCTCGCACAGATCAAGCGGCGGCGGCGCGCCAGTATGTCCTCGAATTGCTTCAAGTGCGTCGGCTCGGTGTCCAATGCCGCGATGCCGGCGACCTGAGAAATTCGCGGTGCGCATATGATCGTGGCGTCATGTACCTTGATCACTTCGCGCTTGAGAAAGCCTGGTACGATCATGTATCCGAGCCGCCAACCGCTCATCGCGTAGGTCTTGGAGAAGGTGAAAAGGTAGGCGAGATTGTCGGCCAGCTCGGCAACGCTGGCCAAATTGAAATAGCGATGCCGGTTTTCATAGGTGAAATGCGAATAGGGGTCATCTATCAATATCAGCAGATTACGTTCCAGGGCGATGTTGCCGATGCGCCGCAATTCGTCTTCGGAGAAGATCTTTCCCGTCGGGTTTGATGGCGACACGACCACCAGGGCCCGCGTGCGATCGGTGATGCGGCTGTGCAGGTCGTCGACGTTCAAGCTCCACCCCATCGACTCATCCATTGGCCAATGAACCGGCCGGCCGCCACAAAGGCGGATTTGCTGGAAGTGGGAGGCGAATCCCGGATCGGTCACGATGATTTCATCGCCGGGATCAATCAGCACATGAAAAAGCGCATTCAGGCCCTGCATGTTGCCGGCCGTGATCATGACGTTCCGATCGGGGTCGACCTGGATCCCCGTCGCGGCGGAATGTTCATTTACGACAAGAGCGCGAAGTTCGGGCAACCCGTCCGGCAAAGCGTACTTCCCGATGTCCGGATCCGATTCGAGTCGGCGTTCGACCGCACGTCGAATGTCCCCGGGGGTTCGAAAAGATGGAAGACCCCAGGCCAGGGACGCGGCGCCTTCGATCCTGGCGCTCCGTATCGCCATCTCCTTGATCGCGGAAATCGAGATGTTCGAGATGTTCTTTGATATCCGGATGTCGGTCATGTCTCTGCGGGTGTCGCCTGCTTGCGCTGCGTGGTTATGAGAGGGTACAGCAATTCATCGGGCTGGAGTATTAGAAATGTTTTTGGCCGGGCGGGTTTTGAGATAATCGTTATCTGCGCGTGATGACGACGCATTTACTTTGTCTGCGGCCGGCAATCTAATGTGGTTCAATATCCGGTAATATCTCACCAACCAGACCAGAGCGAATCGATGGTGCGGGAGCAAACCCCGCACTGCAATCAAGAAAAGATGAACGCTATGCATGACCTGATCTCCTCGGTGCAACGCAATTGCGACATTTCCGACGCGCGCCACGCCGGAGATTCCACCATGTGCATCTATCTGCTGCGGATGAGGGAGCACTATAAATGGATCAACAACACGCCATTGGGAAAACCTTTCGATCATAAATCGCTGGGCGGGTGGATAGAGACGAGAGAAGCGTATCTGGAGTCGCTGGAGAGCTGTCACTATGCACCATTACGGCTGGGTGGTGATGAGTATGACCCATTCGACCAGGTTGGCATCAATCGGCGGATCGGCGATGACAACGTGGCCTACTGTGCCGGTTACGGCGCCAGGGGCAAACCGGTCTTTTGTCTGGGAGAACTGGTTGGCAGGGAAAGCACGGACGACTACGAAACGTACATCCTCGGCAGCGAGTATGCGCGGGAAATGAGCGCACCGGTGGCGATGTCCCAACACAGAACGATATACGTAAGACGGGATGCTCTGCTCAGAATGGTCTGGGAAATGTTCGAAGAGTGGAGTTGGCATAAACCGCGAAATTCCTTCTTCAAAGCGATTTCCCATTTCGGCTATCCCGACGATACCTCCAGCGCCGCACGAGCGCTCGCCGAAAACGAGTTGGACAATCTTATTCTGCATGAAATTGGGGAGATAGTTGCCGGTGACATGCTGGGCGAGCGTTGGCACGAGATGCTGCTGGCTCTGATGGGCACCCCGTTGGAATTTCTCACCCGATCGGTGCGAGACAACCTGGCGGACAGTCTCACCGTGCTGCCGACGCTGATGTTCGAGCGAAATGCTCCGTCAATCCATTTTTACTTCGCGGGCTCGCACCCGGTGCGCGACCAGCTTTTCCCAATGTTGAAGCAGGCCTACAGAAGCTGGGACGATACGCAGACAATCGAGCCGTTGAAATTTGCAGTCAGGCGAGGCCGCTCCCACTGGCTCGAGACGGCACAGGCGCTGATGACCAGCTTCGACGAATATGGCGACGACTGTGTGCCCCACGTCCAGTCTGTTATCGACCGGTGCGCGTTATAAAGTGATGGGCAGCCCTGAGCACGAACGGAGCCCCGCGTGGAGCGTGGAACCCATCATCGAGTGGTGCATGAGGGAGGGTCGATTCATCAAATCGACCAAAACATTCCTGGAGATACTTGCGAAGCGACTTGCCGATGCAGGTGCGCATGTGTGGCGGCTCCGCGTCAGTTTTAAAACGCTCCACCCGCTGGTAACCGCGTGGGCCTATACCTGGCAGCGCGGCAAGGGGTGCGAGGAAATGCGGGTGGGTCACGAGGTATTGAATTCGGACGTATTCCTAGGCAGCCCGATCCAGTGGGTGTACGAAAACGAACTGGAGTATCGGCGAAATCTCCTGATCCTGGATCCGGACACCGACCACCGTTTGCTTTTCGAACTGCGTGAGGCGGGAGGCACGGACTACTTCGCCATCCCCCTCGTGTTCAGCGACGGTCAGGTCAACGTATTCGTATTTACCAGCGACAGCAGCGGCGGATTCACGGAGGGCGATTGCGACAATTTCAGAAAGCTCGCGCACTACATCGCGTCGATTCTTGAGATCGAATCCCGTCGGCGCATTACGCGAACGCTGCTCGATACGTACGTTGGCCCCCGAACCGGCGACCGGATACTCAACGGATTGGTCAAGCGCGGAGATGGCGAAGAAATACGCGCCGCCCTTTGGTTCAGCGACCTTCGCGATTTTACTCAACTGACCGAGGCCCTGCCTCCATCGGAAATGCTGGCAATGCTGAACGAGTACTTCGAATTCATCAGCGCCGCGGTTACGGCGCGCGGCGGGGAAGTGCTGCGATTCATTGGTGACGCCATGCTGATTGTATTTCCAATCACGAACGGAATCAGTCGGGAATCCGCCTGTAAAGCCGCAGTGGACTCCGCCATTGACGCGCTGGACACCATCGCGACCCTTAATCACACACGCCGCCGCCGTCGGATCCCCGAAATTCGTTTTGGTGTCGGGCTGCACGAAGGCAAGGTCGTATACGGTAATGTGGGTGCCATGGATCGGCTGAATTTCACTGTGATGGGGCCCGCGGTCAATCTTGCGGCACGCCTCGAAGGGCTCACCAAGACGCTGGATTCGGGCGTCGCCATGTCCGCCGAGTTCGCCGCCGCGATCGATACCGAGACCGAGTCCCGGGGATTCCATTCAATCAAAGGGATCGACAGAAAGCAGGAGGTTTTCGTGCTCCCCTAACGCCCGTGCCGCGCTTAGAACATCAACAATACGGCGATTCCTACCAGGGCCACCACCAGAAATCCCGAAATAACGCGCAGCCCCAGCCTGGGACCGCCGGTGAAGTAGGCCAGAGCCCCCTTGACGACCGTGTTCGCCAGTGCCGCTATGGTGATTGTGACGGTGGCCGTGCGATGCGTGATGGGCTCGACCTCGTTGAGGGTCAACTGGGCAGCGGACAGGGTTATGGCATCGACGTCGGTGAGTCCGGCGAGCAGCCCGGACAGGTACAACCCGCTGTTGCCGAACAGCTTCTGGGCCAGGTCCGCCACCAGTAGTACTACGGCGAAAAAGGCACCGAACTTGAACGCTTCGCTCAACTCGAACGGGTTGGTCAATTTAACATCCTGCGTCTCCATTCCCGTGCCGCTTTGTCGCAGCCAGAAGTAGACGCAGACCGCGATGCCTGCGATGGCCATGGCTCCAATGGGTTTGATCACCTGGCTCAGCAGGCCCGGCGCTACAACCGCGACCTCGACCAGGACACGGAAAAACATGGTCGTCGAGGCGACCAATATGGCGACAACGCAGATGTTCAACAACGCGGGCGTCGTCCGCGCGCGGCCGGCGAAACTCAAGGTGACGGCGGTCGACGAGGCGAGGCCGCCGAGAAAAGCGGTCAATCCAAGTCCTTTGCGAGCCGCCATCAGTTTGCTGGAGACAAATCCGGTGAAGCTGATGGACGCAATGAGCACAACCATCCATCCGACCTTGCGCGGATTGATTATCTCGAGCACCAATTCATCTCCGTCATACAGCCCGGTTGGCAGGAGTTCTGCGGGGATGCGCAGAAGGTAGGTCTCGGTCGGCAGCAGGGGCAGCGCCACGAAAGCGACGACCAGGAACTTCAGGGTTGAGTTGATGTCCTCCGGGGTCAGTTCTCGTACGCCCCGGTGCAGAAAATTCTTCAGTGCCAGAATCGTTGTGACGGTGATGGCAATGGCAAAGGCCATTCCCGGATAACCCTGCATGGCCAGCACGCCGCACAGGAAAGTCACCAAGCCGGCGAATTCGCTGGTCATGCCAAGGTGGCCGTGCGTTACCCGGCTGAAGTAGTAAATCGCCACCCAGCCGAGCACGCCAAAAAACGCCAGCCCGACGATCCATCCGCCCACCGATGCCGCAAGCAGTTGCGACATGGCGCCAACCATGGCGATCAGCGGATAAGTGCGGATGCCGCCGAATTCTTCGTCGTCGCTGCGCTCGCGATCGAGCCCGATGAGCACGCCGCAGGCCAGGGCGACCGCGAGCGCACCATAGGTAGAAAGATTCGTCGCCGCGGTGCTTACATCCATTCGTAATTTTTCATATCTGGCTTAAATCGACGTATTCTTCGGGCTGAGGGAGTATAGAGTATTCGCATCTTTGGCGACAATTGACGAATGCGCCCGGCTTATATGCCGGGTCGTGTACGGATGTTAACATCAGGTTTGGATGAACCTTGGCGCTTGAAACGATGTTCGAAACAACCATAGCCGGCAGCCTGCCCAAACCTGCCTGGCTTGCGGAACCGGAAAAATTGTGGGCCCCGTGGCGCCTTGAAGGCGAGGAACTCGAGCAGGGCAAGCGTGATGCTGCGCTCATGTGGATGAGTGAGCAGGAGGCCGCCGGTATCGATATCGTAACCAATGGCGAGCAATTCCGGGAACACTTCGTGCACGGGTTCCTCAAACACGTGGACGGGATCGACTGGAATAAAATGACCATCATGGGGATACGGGATGATCGATATGATGCCGGAGTTTACCCGTGCCCATACGGCCAGAAAACTGAAATTTACGCTGCCTGGACCGATGACGATATGCGACACCATTGCGGATGATCATTACGGCCGCCGGGATGATATGGCCATGGCTTTTGCCGAAATCCTCAATGAGGAGGCGACTGAACTTGCGGCACTTGGAGTGGATTTGATCCAGTTCGACGAACCCGCGTTCAATGTCTTTCTTGATGACGTGGTTGCATGGGGCATTGAAGCGTTACACCGGGCAATCGAGGGACTGCCTTGTGATACGGCAGTGCATATTTGCTACGGGTACGGTATTGAGCAAAATCTGCGTTGGAAAGAGACTCTCGGCAGTGAGTGGCGCCAGTATGAACAAATTTTCCCGGCCCTGAATAACAGTAAAATCGATCAAGTTTCCCTGGAGTGCGCAAATTCCAAGGTGCCCATGTCCCTGATCGGATTGCTCAAGGACAAAGTTGTGATGGTCGGGGCAATCGATGTCGCCAGTTTCGAAGCCGAGACCCCGGAGCAGGTTGCGGCGACTGTTATCGAAGCTGCAAATTATATTTCCAGGGAGCAGATCCGGCCATGCACAAACTGCGGAATGGCGCCTCTGCCAAGAGACCTCGCCTTGCAGAAGCTCAAGGCGCTCGGTGCCGGCGCGAAACTGGCCGCGGGCTAACCCGCATTTCTCATCTGGCGGCTAACCCAACTCCTCGCGAAAGAATGCCACGGTGCGCTCCCAGGCCAGGTTTGCCGCGGCTTCGTTGTATCGGGGCGTGGAGTTGTTGTGAAAACCGTGGCGTGTGCCGGGATAGAGATGTCGCTCGAATGACTTCTGGTTTGCATTCAACGCAGTTTCAAAGTCCGGCCACATGGCATTGATTCTCGAATCGTCCTCGGCCGACTGGATCATCAGCGCTGCCTGAATCCTGGGCACGTCCTCGCTGTTTGGCGCGGCGCCATAGAAGGGCACGGCCGCGGAGAGATCGGCGCCCATTTCCACCGCAAGGTAGTTTGTCGTGCCTCCGCCCCAGCAGAATCCGACCGAGCCGAGTTTTCCGCTGGACAGTTCATGGGATTTAAGGAACCGCGCGCTGTTCAGCATATCCTGTTTCAGCATGCCCTGGTCCAGGCTTCTTTGCAACGCGCGGCCATCATCATCATTGCCGGGATATCCGCCAACCGGGAACAGACCGTCCGGCGCCAGTGCCAGAAACCCTTCCGCGGCAAAACGGCGCGCAACGTCTTCGATGTAGGGATTCAAACCCCGATTCTCGTGTATGACGATGACCGAAGGGAACGGGCCTTCGGAAGTCGGCTGCACCAGATAGCCGCGCATCTTGCCGCTGGTGCCGCCCGCAGATTCGTATTCGACGTAATTGGCTTTGATGCGCTCATCCGTAAAGGAAATCATCTGAGCCTCGGCGTAGCGCGGTAAAAGGGCCTGCGCCATAGCGAGCCCGGACACTCCGGCAACGGTAATAGCACTTGCACGGCTCAGGAATTCACGCCTGCTCATATGGCCGTGGCAATATTCGTCGTACAAGTCGTATATCTGCTGGTCAATGTCGATTTGCGCCATCGTTATTCCTCCGCGGAGATTATGGTCGTGATTTGATTCCAAGCAATGTATCGCACTGATTATGCATCGAAGTGGTGATATGGTCGATAAAGGTGCGGATCCTGGGAGCGCGGATCAGGTCCGCGTGCGTCAAAATCCACAAACCGACATTGAGCTCAGGAATCGGCGATCCCAGACGCTTCAGTTTTCGGGAATCATCCCCGACATGGCATGGCATCAATGCCAGCCCCAGCCCTTGTTCCGCAGCCATTTTGAGTGCAATAAAAGAATCCGCGCGAAGAAAAAATTTTTCTTTCGGGATTTCAGATCGGAGCCATCTTCCCGGCTGCGATGTCGACAGTGGCTCGTCTACCCCGAGCCAGTCATGTTCCACAAGCGATTTGCCGGAGTTCTTCTTGATGAAACTCGAAGTCGCGTAAACAGCGAATGCCAATTCTGCAATTTTCTTCCCCCAAAGATTATCAGGCGGGTTGACCGTGGGACGCACTGCAACATCGGCCTCTCTGCGGGTCAGGTTCAATCTGTTATTGGTTACCGCCAACTCAACGTGCAGCAGGGGGTGCAAACGATGAAAGGTATCCAGATGAGGAATGATAACCGGCAAAATCGAATCCGTGGTGGTAACGCGCAGCTCCCCTTCGAGCTGCAATTCATGGCCGGCAATCTGCCGCTCGAGATCGAGGATCGACTGCTCGATTCCACGGGCACTGGATAACAATTGCTCCGCCTCTGCAGTAATCATGTAGCCGGATCGGCTGCGTTCGAATAACTGATAGTTCAACCGTTCTTCGAATGCATTGATGCGGCGCAATACCGTGGTCCTGTTTACTTTCAGAATCCGAGCGGAAGCGGAGAGGGAACCGGTTCGGGCAACGACCAGCACATAGTGTAAATCGTCCCAGTTTATTTGCTGCATAATTGCACAATAAAAATGCAAATTTTCACAATTTGATGAAATTTTACCACATGCTAATCTCCGCCCGTCCATATCACAACAGGAGATACTCATGCGCACCATCTTGAGATTTGCAGCGGCCCTTGCCGCACTCGCGTTTCTGGTTACGGCGTCGGCTGGCGACGACCCGCTCGAAGACGCCATCAAGGCGCGCCGGGGATACATGCAGGTGGTAAAATTCAACGCCGCACCTTTGTTTGGGATGGCGAAAGGTAAAATCGAATACGACGCGGAAGCCGCGAAGACCTACGCCAACAACCTGCAGGCGGCGGCGATGATGAAGAACGGCACCATGTGGCCCGAAGGCACCGACAACGTATCCTACGCGGGTAAAACCAGGGCCATGCCTGCAGCATGGACGACCTACCCCAAGGTTGCCGAAGCCAACCAGGTCTGGATCGATGCGACCGGGGAACTGGCCCAGGTTGCAGGTGATGGCCTCGATGCGCTCAGATCCAAAATCGGCGCCGTCGGGGAAGGTTGCAAGGGTTGCCACGACGATTTTCGGGCGGAAGATTTTTAGCACCGTCCGACAGCATCCGTTGAAAGGGTCGAAACGCTCGACCGGCGATTATCGTCGGGAAAAGATATGGGATCCCGTTATCCGGCTATGGCACTGGCTGCTGCTGGTCAGTGTCAGCAGCGGCTGGTTGTTGGGCAAGTTTCGGGATTTTGCAACCGTTGAGTGGCATATTTACATCGGCTATTGCACGGGCATCCTTGTAATCATCCGTCTGATATGGGGGGTTTTTGGTCCATACCCGGTGAGGCTACGTACCCTGCTGCCGTCGCATTCGAAAATCATGCAAAACACACGCGACTTAGGTAGCCGCGAGCCTTCGGGATCGCCCGGCCACAGCGCGCTGGGCGCCCTGTCGATTGTAATCATGCTTCTGCTCCTGGCCGTGCAGGTTTGCACCGGCCTGTTCTCCGAGGACGATGCGTTGTTCGCTTCGGGGCCATTAGCCGGCTGGATCTCTTCCGGCGGCGTATTGAAAGCGACCGCGATTCACCACTTCGTGGCGACGCTGCTGCTGGTTTTCGTGGGAATCCACGTCGCCGCCGTGTTGTACTACCTGCTGTGGAAACGTGAAAATCTCATCGTGCCGATGATTACCGGCTGGAAATGGATCCGGGTAATACAACGGGATCCTTGAACTTTTCCTCGACTAAGAACCGCGATCGATTGAGGCGGTGTCGCTATGTTTCCTATCGGAGGCGGGTTCATGTTGGAACCACCCCTGCGTGCGCAAACAGAACCTGACCAGCATCAGCATGAGGGGAACTTCGATCAACACACCGACTACCGTGGCAAGCGCGGCTCCGGACGACAATCCGTACAACATGGCGGACGTCGCAATGGCAACTTCGAAATGATTCGATGCGCCGATCATGGCCGTGGGGGCCGCATTTTCGTAGGTCAACCCAAACAGCTTGGATAATCCATAGCCCAGGCCGAAAACCAATACGGTCTGGACGAACAATGGGATAGCGATCCACAGTATCGTCAGCGGGTTTTGGACGATTGTCTCGCCCTTGAACGAGAACAGCAGAACCAGCGTGATCAACAACGCGGTGATGGTCACCGGCGTCAGAAAACGCAGGAACGTCTCTTTGAACCATTGTTCTCCCCGGGCGGCAATGATCCACTTCCGTGAGGAGTAGCCAGCCAACAGCGGCAGCGCGACGTACACGCCGATTGAAAGCATTAACGCTTGCCATGGCACCGGCAATCTGCCGACGCCCAGCAGGAAACCGCCCAGGAAGCCAAACAAGAGCAACATCGTCAGCGAGTTGATGGCAACCATGACCAGGGTATGTCCGTCGTTTCCCTTGGAGAGATAACCCCAGACGAGCACCATTGCCGTACAAGGAGCGATGCCAAGGAGGATACAACCCGCCAGGTAGCTCCGCCACAGCGGCACTTCGAGCATTTTCACGCCATCGACGAGAACGACCTGGCCGGCGCCATAGCGTTCGCCAACCGCCAGATCCGTACCGAACGGGGCCTTGACGAAATCGACGGCATCCGGGCCGATGAAGCCAAGGAAGAGCGTCCCCAGAAAGAAGCTCGCGATGGCGTACATCGTGAACGGTTTGACGGCCCAGTTGATGAAAAGCGTCAACGCAACCGGACGCACGGCTTTTCCGGCTTTGACAACCTCATGAAAATCGATCTTCACCATGATGGGATACATCATGAAGAACAGACATAGTGCAATAGGGATGGAAACCACCGGAGCGTCGTTTACATAGATGGCGATACCGTCGAGGGTCCGGGCGACATCTGGAGCAAACTTCCCGAGCGCTATTCCGGCCACGATACACAGGACGACCCACACCGTCAGGTATCGTTCGAAGAAGCCAATGCCCCCGCGCTTCGTGCCTGTTAAACCGTCACTGTCGGTCATGCTCGCCACTTTGCCGTTGTGCCTACTTACCGCAGCTGAATTGCCCGCCGCCGCAGAAATTGGCTTCCTGCATCGGTGGACAGGCGACGGTGCCATAGGAGCAAAACACGCAACAATCGCCGGCGAGAGGTCGAAGCAGCGTCTTGCACCCCGCGCACTCGTAGTAAAACAAGCAGGCGTCGGTGGGCATGGTCTCTGTTTGTTGGAATCCGCATCGAGGACAAGTCAACCTCGACGTGGTTTGGATCTCGGTAGAATGCATTTGGTCAGTTTCTTTGTTGTTTATAGAATCGATTGTCCACGTGACCTCTCTAACAGGTACCGCCGAGTGTATGGAAATAGGAGTCCCGCTGTCACCCGTAACGTGATCCACAACGAACCAATCTTTTCGACCCGGCTTGATATGGGCCCGGCACGGGACGCACCGTGTTCATCGAGGACTGCCAACGCTCCGGGATACATTGAGGTTAAAGTTTATTATAAAACATTAAGTTATTGCGCCAGGCAAAGCTTGGTGAAGGGGGAAGTCATGTAGAAGGATAGATATGACGGAAACCTTCTTAGCGACCCAGCAGGTGAGAGTCCTGACCCGGCAAAGGTTGGCTACCAGCCGGAACCGAGTGTTGCGTGGATCGGGGGTGACC
>CAMYOI010000245.1 GCA_947259955.1 uncultured Gammaproteobacteria bacterium | reverse complement strand
GCCGCCGCGGCCGCGGGGGCAGCCGCGGAAACCGAGCAGACGCCGCAGCATATCAAAGACGAGCCGGGCTGACCGGGAGACCATTCATTCATCGACCACGGTGACTGCGTGAAAGTTGTTGAAACCGTCTAACAGTTTTGTCTTTCTTGTTGTTTCGATTTGTGCGTCGGTTGCCTGGCCGGCGATTGCCCAGAGTGAGCCGGCATCCGAGGCGGAGCAGCAGGAATATATCTCCGTCAGGATAGACGTCTGGTCGAAGAATTTGCGGACGATCGAACGGGACGGCTCCGGGGTGAAACTGAAGATCGCGCTGGCCACCTCGGTCTTCCGCTACAGAACCCTGGACGAACTGCTGAACCGTGATACCGAGCTGATCAATTCCATCGGCGTGCGGCCCAAGCTCGAGTTCGAATACCCAACTTCGATAACAAACGTATCGTTCGTACCGGAACTGGAACTTGCGCTCAACCGGTCCCTCGATTCGAGCAACAAGGTGCTGTCAGGGGCGGCCACGGCCGGTTTTCTGCACCGCAGAAACGGTGACGACAAGGATATCCGAACCCGAATCAGGATTAAGTATGGCTCGGCGTACGAACTGGACGGCTTGAATTTCGACGATTACGTGGAACTGAGCATCGAGATCTATCTTCAGGAGCGTCGCGGATTCAGGGTCGGTAAACGCCATCTCACCATAACACCGTTCGGCGAAGTCAGACGTTTCACCGACACCCTGGAATTCGTAACCGCGAGCGGGGCCGAGTTCGACGTCGAAACGCAGTACGAACTCGGGCTGGATTTCAACACCGACCCAAGAAAAAAGATCCTGGGCATCGCGCTGCCGCGGCTGAAACTCAGCTACGTGTTCGGCGACGATTTCAAAGGCATCAAGATCCGCATTTGATTCTGTCGCTTAAACCGGGTAATCGCGGCGAAGGCGCCGCTCCCACAACGGCAATCTATTGTAGGAGGCGCGCCTCGCGCCGATTCGTTACAACCAATAGCTATCCCAATGTGGATACTCACCAATATGCTTTACCAGCCCCGCCCGAACCGGGTTCTGAATAACGTATTCAGCGACCTGTCGAAGATCCTCATCCCGACGTAATGCATGATCGTGAAATCCCGCCTGCCATATGCTTCCGCTGCGATTCAGCAATTTGTTGATCTTGTGGCTGCTGATGGATTTCATCCTCTGAACGATCCCATCAAGTGAACTTTCAGTCGTAAGCTGAAGCATCCAATGCAGATGGTCCGGCATTACTACAAATGCCAACGTTTCGACATTTTTACTTTCGCCCAGCATTACGCGAATGAGGGCACGCGCGCATTTCAAGTTTGTGAATATCGGTCGCCGATTGGACGTGGCGGTTGTAATTAGATACACCTGGTCGATGAGCGATAGGCGTCCCTTTCTAAGATCGCATCCATGCGGTTTGTCCATCTGAATCCTCCATGATTAGTAGTACTAGTATATCGCGGCGAGGGCGCCGCTCCTACAATAACCCCGCCGCGGTGTCGATTACCTCGTAGGAGGCGCGCCTCGCGCCGATGGATCGCGGCGAGGCGCCGCTCCTACAATAACCCTGCCGCGGTGTCGATTACCTCGTAGGAGGCGCGCCTCGCGCCGATTTAGCGTGAAAGCTGCTCCAGCAACGCCTGTGCGTTCCGGTCCCAGGGGACTCGCTTGACCAGATCGGCGGCGTAGCGGCGGGCAGACTCTACATCCCCCGCCTGACGGTGAAAGTCGATCAACGCGGCGAGCACGTTCACATCTCCGGGGTTCGACGCGTTGGCCTTTTCCAGTTCAGAAATTGCGGCTGCGTTGTCTCCTGATGAACTCAGCCCGATTGCGTATACGTATCGGTAACGGGTATTCGAAGGTTCCAGTTCGACCGCTCGGCCGAGCTGTACAATAGCCTCGTCGAGTTTGCCCTGCCGGACCAGCAGCAGACCATAGGCATGTTGCAGTGGCCCCGAATCCGGCCGAAGTTCCATTCCCTTCTTCAGCACGCGTTCCGCCTCACCATCCTTTTGCTGACCCCGATACAGGTCGGCCAGATTGACATATGCCGGAGTGAACGATGGATCGATCCGCAGCGCCCGTTCGTAATAGGGCGTCGCTTGTTGCGCGTTGCCCAGCCTCTGGTACAGGTTGCCCAGATTGGTCCAGGATTCGACTCGATCCGAATTATTTTGCTGAACCTGGATGTACTCGTCCATTGCCTTGCCGAAATTCCCTCGGTGTTCGGCGGCGATCAGGTCACCGGGGACATCGGCCATGGCCTGGGCCGCATCTATTCTCACCATGAGAAACGGGTCGTCGAGCAATCGAGGCAGCAGTTGTACCTTGAGACGGGGATCGGCACCGTCGAGCGCTGAAATCGCGTTGACCCGCACCAGGGGATCGGCATCACGCAGCAAAACGGCGAGTGTCTGAACAGTGGCTGGGCTGAGATACGAACCCAGCATCCCCGCGGCGGTTGCACGTGCGATGGCCGGCTGTTCCTGGTCATCCGCAAGGGCGATCAGCAGCGACTGCGCGTCCAGCAGACCCGCCCGGCCGGCCTGCAAAGCTATTCCGAAATGACCCGGGCGTGTTTCATCGTTGCCGGAGTGATCACCGATGACCCGTGCGGCCCACTGCGGGCTTCGGCCCAGATGACACTCGGTACACACATCCGGGCTTTGCATCTCTTCAGAAAGATCCGGCCTCGGCACCCTGAAACTGTGGTCGCGGCGAGGATCGTTCACCATGTACACCCGCGCAGGCATGTGGCAGGTCACGCACTGCCCCGCTTCGCTTTCAGGGTCATGGAAATGATGGTCCGCGGAGTCGAACCTGTCGACCAGATGGCAGGTACTGCACACGGCATTGCCCACGGCCTTCAGTTCGAGTGAGTGGGGGTCGTGGCAGTCGCTGCAGACCACGCCCAGACGGTACATCCTGCTCTGGATGAACGAACCGTAGACGTACACCTCATCCAGTATCTGTCCATCGGCGTGGTAAAGGCCTTCCAGCAGAACCTGGGGACGGTAGGTATTGGCCAGCGGTTTGCCATGTTCGTAGTTCTCGCTGAGCACGGCCCGGCGAGCATGACATCGCGCACAGGTTTCCACCTGCGATCCGGCGTTCGCGGAATCATTCACCGCAATTCCCGTCTCGTGGTTCATCGTCCAGACGCCGTCACGCCTCAGATCTACCGCCAGCCCGCTGTCACCACTGTTTTCACTTTTCGAACCCGCCCACGCCACATGGCGCGACCCCGGACCATGACAAGCCTCGCAGGACACGTTGATTTCCGACCAGGTCGTATCGTAGGTGTTTGCCTCCGGATCATAGTTGCGCATGAGGTTGGTCGAATGGCACTCCGCGCACATGAAATTCCAGTTCTGGTTCGGCCCGGTCCAGAACAATTCATCTCTGGGTGCGATGTGGTCATCGGGATAGAGGTGAAACCAGCGCTGTCCGCCTTCTGCTTTGGGCCGCGTGTCCCACGCAAGGGGAAGGGCCTGAAGCCGGCCGTCTTCGAATTCGACCAGGTACTGCTGCAGCGGTTCTACACCGAACGTGTATTTGATTTCGAAATCGGATCGTTCCCCGTCAGCGCCTTCGGTATTGACGTAGTAACGGCCCTCTTTCTGAAAAAACCTGCTCGTAACTCCGTAGTACTCGAATTCCGCGTCGTCAAAATCGCCCAGCACCGTGCCCGTATCGGCCGCCTGCATGGCGAGATCGTGATGCGACCCACGCCATGCCTTCGTTTCGTTTTCGTGGCACTGTTGGCAGGTTTCCACGCCCACGTATTCCGGGGCCGCGGCCGCAGCATAAAACGATGCGCCCAAAAAGGAAACAAGCAGCGTTGCGCAAAGGGCCCTCAAGATATTAGTTTGTTTCACAGAATGAGTTTCATCGGCGCGGGGGCGCGCCTCCTACAATAGATTGATATCGTAGGAGCGGCGCCCAGCCGCGATTCGTGAACATAAACATATCAAGACTTCCGCGTCGCCGCCACCATGAGAGTCGTCATCGCATCCCGTGTCTCATCGGTAAACCATCCGTTTCGAGCCGGATCGCTCTGCGATTCGATCGTATCCTTGATAGTCCCAAGTGTGCGGGAACGCAGCTGCGCTTTGACCCCGGCATAGGCGACTGCCGGAATAGAGGCATAATCGCGGGCAACTTCCATTGCGCGGTCCATCAGTGCTTCGGGATCCACCACTTCATCCAGAATGCCCAGAGTCCGGGCCGTTTCGGCATCCAAATTCCGGCCGCCGAGCATCAGTCTCCGACATGCCTGCGGGGTAAGTTCCGCACTGGCAATCTGCAGCGGCCCTACAGGAAACTCGACACCGACTCTGACTTCGGTCAAGCCAAATTTTGCACCCTGCCGGGCGACGGCATAGTCGGCCGCCAGGGCAAAGAACAGCCCCCCCGCGATTGCCGCACCATTGATTGCCACAATCACCGGTTTCTTGACGCCGTACAGACGGCAGAAGGTTTCATTGAGGCCATCAACAACGTCGGTTTGTTCGGAAACGGTGAAATCCTGCGCCTCCTTCAGATCCATTCCCGCGGAAAAAACCGCCAAGCCGCTGTTGATTACAACGGCACGAACTCCCGAATCCGATTCGATTTCAGCGAGCCGGTCGCTTATCTCTTTCAAGAATTCCGGATTGAGCGCGTTGACCGGCGGCCGCTCTAGAACCAGCTGAGCGATACCGGCGTCGTGGTCTATACGAGTGAGGTTGTCTGTCATGTATATTCTTTCCCGAATTTGACCGGTTTCAAATGTAGCGCAATCCTGCAAGTATATAGATCACACCCGGTCTTGGGGTGAAGATAATAACGACATGCCCTGGATAATCTTCTTGTCATTCATTGCGCGGACCTTTTCATGGTGCCGACGCCGTAATGATCGCGGCGTGGGCGCCGCTCCTACAAAACCCGACACGGCGTCGATATTCTTGTAGGAGGCGCGCCTCGCGCCGATGGATCGCGGCGGGGCGCCGCTCCTACAAAACCCGGTACGGCGTCTACATCCCTTGTAGGAGACGCGCCTCGCGCCGATGGATACAAACTATCGGACTTCGGCAAAAAATTTTCGGGACGGGATGTTCAGCCCCAGCTTGTGACAGCTCAGGATCAGGAACACGCGTCCGAACCCGCGCAGAATACCGTGCTGTCTGAAACGACGTGAATCGGTCACGACATGTTGCGAAAGAAGCACGGGATGGGTCACCCGCAGCAGCTTCTCCATGAACAGGACGTCTTCCAGAACAGGTTCTTCAGGAAAGCCTCCCAACCGTTCGAACAGCGCCCGTCGTACGAAGGGCGACTGGTCGCCGTACATTACGCGTGTCCGCGCGCATCGCCGATTATTGATCCAGGATATACAACGCAGTCGGCGGTTCTCGTCGCTGAACCGGTGGCGGAAACCGCCGGCCTGAACGCATGGATCTGCATCGAAAGCGCGGATCGAATCGAACGCGCCGCCCGGAAGATGCGTGTCCGCATGCAAGAATAAAAGCCATTCGCCACGTGCTACCGCGGCACCCGCGTTCATTTGAATTGCGCGCCCCCTCGGTGCGCTCAACACGCTTGTTTTCGGGAACGAACCTGCGATTTTCCGGGTATCGTCGTCGCTCCCGCCGTCGGCGACGATGACTTCGTACTCTCCCGATTGCCGCGATATGGCACGCAGCGTGTCGGGCAGTGTTTTCCGTTCGTTGAGCACCGGGATAACGACGGAAATCATGTTGGCAGTTCAAGCCAATGTTCCAGTCGCTCGCGGAGCGCCGCACCGTACCACGCCGCATCCGCGTCCACCACGTCGAACACGGGCTGCATTTCACCGAGCACACGCTGGGCCAGAACCAGGTATTCACATGTCAGTTCTCGTATACGCTCCGGCCGCGCCTCGCCTGACTCCAACAGCCGCCGCACCATTCTTTCCCCGAACGCCTGATGACCACGCTCCTGCGCCAGAAGCACCTTGCGCAGGCGCTTGAAACCGATGTGCCGCTGATCAAACTTCCTGTCCAGCCGGTGCAGGAT
>CAMYOI010000244.1 GCA_947259955.1 uncultured Gammaproteobacteria bacterium | reverse complement strand
TTCGTCTCGCTTCTATGTTGATTGGATTGAAATCTCCATTCTGGCGCATTACGACGCCGATTAAGAGAGCGAGGCGGACCATTCCATTTCGTTGCAGTCCTTCATAGAATCTGGACGAACTGGCGCTTATGGCCGATCCCTGCCTCTTGGAGAGGAGTCACAACGCGTTTACCTGATTGAAAAGCGAGCGGCTGCTTAGGACCCTACCAGCAGACATGACTTCTATTCTCGCTGCAATGCAGCAGCTGTATCCGGAGTCGACTAAGCGCTTTGCTGCTATATTCCACATGTGTAAAAACCCGATTTCAAAGATCTAGACAAACGATGTGGTCAGGGACATATAGGAAGTCGATTCGGGAAATCGAGATTGGTACTAGTGAAGCTGTAATTCGGAGCAAGCACTGCTCTGCAGGTTGCAGAGAAGGTGTCTACAGAGGTGAACCGAGAAATTTAGCCTCTAAATATATTGGGGAGATTTAATGACATCAATCGCTGAACAAACTGGCAGGCTCGATGCCACCGAACTGAGTAGTCTGGTCAAGAATAAGGAGATTAGCGTTCCGGAGTTGGTGGATAGCGCAATCGAGCGACTCGAGAAGGTGAATGGACAACTTAACGCGGTAATTACGCCCATGTACAGGGAAGCCCACACTTTGGCCACAAACCAACCGCTGCGAGGTCCATTCCCCGGTGTGCCTTTTCTAGTCAAGGACTTCCTGGCTGAGGTGAAAGGCGTTCGATTCACGGAGGGTAGTGCTTTTCTTGATGAACATGTTCCTTCTGATGACAGTGAACTGATTGCACGTTTTCGCGATGCTGGTTTGCTGTTTATCGGTAAAACCAATACGCCAGAGTTCGCTATTGGTGCGACGACTGAGCCCAAACGCTTTGGCGCTACCTACAACCCATGGAACACCAACCTGACACCGGGTGGCTCCAGCGGTGGATCGGCAGCGGCAGTAGCTGCGCGCGTGGTGCCGATGGCACATGCTAACGATGTTGCGGGCTCTATCCGAATTCCTGCTTCCTGCTGCGGCTTGGTTGGATTAAAGCCGAGCCGCGCGCGGGTTAGCTTGAGTCCGCTATACGGCGATGTATTCGGGGGAATGCTCTCCGAGTTTGCCGTCACGCGGAGCATCCGGGATACCGCGGCACTGCTAGATGCGGTGGCTGGGCCGGTGACGGGTGATCCTTATTCGCTCCCTCTTCCTGGACTACCCTATTCCGAGGAGATCAAATACGAACCGGGTAAGTTGAGAATTGGCTTCAGTACGGTAACACCCCTCGGAGACGATTTGGATCCTGAGTGCGAGCGGGCGGTCAGCGCAGCCGCAAAGCTTTGCGCAGATCTCGGGCACGAAGTCGACGAGGGAGCCCCAGACTATGATGCAATGAGGCTATGGACCAATCTCACCACAATCCTCGCCAGCGGTTTGGCATGGGCAATGCAGGATTGGTCGCGCCGTCTCGACCAGCCATTGACTGAGAAGTCGTTCGAGCCGTTCGTGTGGGCATTCGGGGAGCGCGGCCGTTCGATATCGGCGACTGACTATCTTCTGGCCGTTCAAGACTTGCAGGCTGAAGTGCGCAGGTACAGTCGGTTTTTCGAATCCTATGACCTATGGCTTACCCCAACTCTGGGTAAACCGCCGGTGCCGCTAGGGACCCTGAAATACGACGGCGATCCCGTCGAACTAAGACGGCGCACGGCGCGTTTCTCGCCTTTCACGTACATCGCAAACGCGACTGGCCAGCCCGCGATATCCCTGCCTTTGCACTGGTCCAAGGCCGGGATACCAATTGGCGTGCAATTGACGGCTCGCATGGGAGAGGAGAGTACGCTGCTGCGAATTGCTGCTCAGTTGGAACAGGTCCAACCATGGGCCGACAGATTGCCGACTGTTTGTGCGGTTTGAATCAAGTGGCGGCAAACAAATGGAGACTTCCTGTGAATTTCACAGCACAGTAGTCGGTAAGTACTAATCTTACTCGACTGCGAGTGTCCGTTTCCCTGGCCGGGTCCTGACTCGCGTAGAAGCGGAGTAATCGATGGCCGGTGCAGCGCCTGAACGCAGACCATCACGACGTCGAACAGCTCGGCAACAGGGGCGCGCACGATACTAAGGCGGGCGTTCGCCTTTTCGCTAGTCATACCGTTACGCATGTGCAGGCTGTCACGCACGAGTCGAGCAGCCTTGTCGCCCCGTGCCAGCAACGAGACATCCACCCCTTTTTGCATCAGCAGCGCGGCCGTAAAGCAACCCGTGACGTCCGAAGGCAGCCACGATCTCATACATTTACTCGCTTCCGCTCACGACCGTTCGCAGCACCATTGAGCTTCCGTACGCATCCTTGACATTGAAATCGGCGCCGCCGTTCCCCAGGATGACGCTTAATCGGCCGGATCTTGCCCTTTCCAGCCGGTCGATGGCTACGGCCGGACGGGCTATATAGCGGCATAGCCGATCCAGCTTACGCCGCTGCCAGGCTTGCGGCACCCGCATCCAGGGAGACCGTTGACCTTGGCAAGCTGATGGTTGGTGCCCTGTTACTCCTGCGCTGGAACGGCTTGCAGGGTGAATTGCGTACGTCCGGTGTTCGGGCCGTGTCCTCCCCAATACAGTTAATACCTATCATTCACCCGGATTATTTATATATTATATTTCTCATAGAAATAAACTGAAGCCGGGCGAATTAGCCACACTGGCACAACCTCGTATTACAGGGAGTCATTAGAATGAATACCGAGCAAATGTTGGCCGAGTTATTCGATATGTTCGATACAAATAAAGATGGCGTGATATCCCGAGGTGAATTTGTCGAGTTAGCTCAATGTCTGTTACACGAAAAAGGCTTGAATTTTAGTAGCGATATTTTCAATCGATTTGATGAAAACCATGATAACGTCATTTCTAAGGAAGAGATGATCAACATGGTCATTGAACTTGCTCTTTAACATGTAATCCACCAGATATGGTCCATAGTGAACAATCATCTATTGGGCTGAGCTGGCCAGCAGCGGTGTCAGATTCGCTAGATTTTCCTCTATACGGATAGCAGCTATCCAGATGGTTCGGCAGAAGAGTTGTTGCCTGCCTCTACCATTGGCCTACTAATGACCGTAACGAGTCGCCCATAGCCGTTATTTATTAAACTATGATTAGTCCGCAATCGGTGCGAGGCTATCCATAATATTCCTTTCGGAACGACTCGATCAGCGCGGCGGCATCCTCCTCAAAGATACCCATAGTATTGAGCACCGCCCCACCAAGCTGCAGGCTTGCTTCCATTGATTCTGAAATAGCGATAGTTGCGCCGGCCTTCAGCAGTTCATCGCAGTGATGTCGGTCACGCCCTCGGGCATGGATGTCGATCCGCGGGTAACGCTGTCGCAGGATATTAACCAGCCGCACGGCAGGCACGGCTTTGTCAAGCGTGCATACCAACACGCCAGCCTGCCCAGCACCTGCCGCCTTCAGCACATCAACCTGGCTGGCATCACCGTAGAATGCCGAGAAGCCCTCCTGCCTCCCTTCCAACACCCGGTCTGCATTACTTTCGATGGCTACGTAGGGCACTTCACTGGCCTCTAGTATCCTTGCTACCCGGCGTCCCACACGGCCGAATCCGGCAATGATGACATGCGGTTGGTCGGCATCAATATGGTCAGTACTGACATCGTGCCGATCTGCGGTTTTGGTCAGGTACCTATTGAGATATTCGCTCAGATTCGCCATCAACGGCGTGGTGACCATAGTCAGCGCGACCAGCAGTGCCAGGATTTGGAAAAGATCCTCAGGCAACACGCCGCTCATGGTCGCCAGCCCGAACAGCACAAAGCCGAATTCCCCGCTCTGTGATAACAGCAGCGATACTCGTATTGCATCCGGCCTGCCGACCCCCATTATTCGGCACAGCCCCCAGTTGATCGCTGACTTGAGCAGCAACAGGCCAAGCACCAGGCCAACAATCAAGATGCTCTGCCTGCCGAGCAGTCCAAAATCGATCGACATGCCAACGGCCATGAAAAACAGGCCGAGCAGGATGCCTCGAAACGGCTGGATATCAGCTATCACTTGGTGCCTGTAGTGGGACTCCGCCATCATCAGCCCGGCGAGAAATGCCCCCAGCGCCAGCGACAGGCCGACCTCTTCCATCAGCCACGCCGTGCCCAGCACCGCGAACACGGCTGCGGCAGTGAATACCTCCGTCGTCCGGCTGGTCGCCACCAGACGTAGAATAGGGGACAGGAAAAACCGTCCAACGAGGATGACGAAGGCAATAACGAGCACGGCTTCCAGTATCGCGAACTCGATGCCTTCTAGCAGTGGGGTTTCAGCACCGAGCAGTGACACCAGTGTCAGCAACGGCACGACAGCCAGGTCCTGCAATAGCAGCACGGACAACGCGGTGCGGCCGTGATCTGTCCCCATTTCACCGCGGTCGGTCAGGATCTGGAGGCCAAACGCCGTCGAGGAGAGCGCCAGACCGAAACCAATAATCAAGGCGGTGCTGAGCGGCTGGTAGAACAGTAGGGCCAGGCCAGCGATGACCAGCCCGGTCACCATCACCTGTGCGGTACCCAAACCGAACACCATGCGTCGCATGGCCCACAGACGTGCGGGTTGTAGTTCTATACCGATTATGAACAACAGGAAGACAACGCCGAAATCGGCGATGTGCCGGATTTCCTCGATCTGATCGATAAAACCGAGACCCCAGGGACCAACAATAGCGCCGGCAGCCAGGTATCCCAGCACCGAACCGAGGCGCAGCCGTTGGAAGACTGGAATGGCGATGACCGCCACCGCTAGCAAGATCAATATGTCTGCGAGGTAATCAGTTTCAGTCATTTCATACCAGTACCAGGACGTCGCTTTCGCTGTCAATCACAACGGGCACTGACCCGTGCGTGCGCGCATACGACACCATGTTGGAATTGCTATGGCAAGCAGTGAGGCAGTATCTAACCAGTCAAACCGGACAGTTATTAGCAGCGGCTCATCATCGGTACCCGACTGTCCGCAGAGAGTATTTGGCTGCCTCTTGCACTGCACCACGGATTCAGCAAATCGGTGAATTGGCTACGGCTGGTGTACATCTGTCACCGAACATCCGTTTTTCATAATAGCAATTGCCGACCTTCGTTTCGATGATGAGTACTGGTTATTGAGGTGCACCATGACCGTCTCAGTACGGCCCCTTGCCACCATCCAGTCTCCAGACCTAACGACGACTGGAGTAGTGGTCGAAGCGGTCATTCAGAGAGTTGCTATCCTGTTAAGGCGAAATTCATTTGCCGTGGATTTGCCGCGGTGTGTTCCTCATCCAGCACCATAAGACCCTGGAGAAGACGACCAGGGGAGCCGCCTCCTGAATCGGGACACGCGGCTCCAAGCGCGCGAACCGGATTACTGGGGAACAGGTGCGCTGAAGTAGTACGTGCCGTCCTTAATAGTCCCGTAGGGCATGGTCCCCGTCGCAGTGCCATCTTCGGTGAAGATCAGTACGACGACGCCTTCGAGGTCGACGTTGTGCACGAATTTCTGCTCGCCGAGCTCCTGCACCATGGGGAAGTCCTTGGGCAACGGACGGACCTCGACCCTCAGCACCGGGTCCTGGGCCATTCCTTGCACGGCCTCTTTCAACTGGCCGGCGATCTCAGGTGGCACCCCCTCCCAGTTGTAGAGGGCGGAGATCGCCTCCGCATCCTTGGCAGAGATCGCCGCGTCGACCTTTTCGGCAAGTGCGTCGCCACTTGCGGCGCCGCCGGCCAACGCGACGCCGGAGCACAGAATTGACAGACAGACCGCCACAATCATCGATTTTTGTTCTTTCATTGCCATTCCCCAATTCGTTCGTGTGGATTCTCGATCCTATTCCTGGACTCGGCATAGGCAGGACAGATCGCACTAGCATACGCCGCAGTTGATGATACAAGAATTGGATCAGGGCGACTACTTGATGAGCGGCTGTGTTCGGCCGCGAGGCAGGTAAGTCCATTGCAGAGCACTGTTTACGCTACACCCAGAAAATTAACGTGGGGCATTGAACCGGGTGGCGGTTCAGTTGCGGGAACGATAGC
>CAMYOI010000243.1 GCA_947259955.1 uncultured Gammaproteobacteria bacterium | reverse complement strand
CTAAAGGTTCGCAAGTCGCCGTGATGAACCTATTAAATTCCCGAAAGCTGGCCGGCACAAAACGACCAAGGAAAGCTGGATTGCTTAGTATCCTATTCTCGCTGAGTCGATGCTGGTCATCGATACCTCCGCGATGGAAAAAACTGTCGATCACAAACAGAGGGTTGCGAACGAGGAGTAGAGCGGGACACCTGAAGTGTTTAAGTACTGCTTCAGTCGCCAAAAGGCTGTGTACTTCCTTGACCAGACACAGCTGGGGATTGTTATTGTTTCGCTTGTAGTTCCCGTTGCCAATTCGGTTGTGTACCGTAAGAAAACGGTAAGTGACTAGCAATGGATGCTACGGTGAGAGACGGGCGACATAGTCAATTGGGAGGTGATCTGCGTCGCGAGCCAGCGAGATTGTCGGATGAAAATTGAACAGCGGTTCGTGCAAGTATCGCGGCTGAATAGGGGTTTTTGCTAGTACACGAGCGACCCAAGACGTGCCACTTCTCGCGGTCCTGAGAATCAAGCGCAATGTCGAAGGCGCAGTGCGGATAAAGGCAAAGCGCAGCATGCGTCGCGCAAAACGACCATTCCAAATCAATTCATTCAGCATGTTACTCACTAAACGACGAAGATTGAGATATTCTTAAGGGTAGTCAGTTTGGGTCGAGCGGATCTCAGTCAGTATATTATCTTTGACACAGCTAAATAACGTAAAGGGAGGATCTCCAACCTCCCGAACGGTCTGCCAGCGCGCATCCGTTAAATGATCGATTTGTCGGAATTCAAATACACCACCTTCACGGGATCCCAGTTCCGCGTTTCTCGACTCCAACGTTCAGGGTGTCGCGCTTTCGCCGCCTCGTAGACCACCTTGCGATTGGCCGGCACCGCGGTGTCCAAGCCCGCATGGCGCTGGCTTGGCGTGACAAACTGAATCGCGCTGTGACGATGTTCAAAGTTATACCAATCCACGAATCCCGCTACACATTGACGGGCTTCAGTTAAACGAATTCCTCAGCATTGAGTTCCAGATTTATAAAAAAGCTCTGGAGTTAAATTCGCAAAATGAACTTCAAACAGTAGAAAGTCGGCTCCTGACTCACCAGTAGGGATTTTGACCGCGCTCTCCTTCAAATCTTGCTTCAGGTGTGTCAACTTGGAGTGGCTTGATCCAATGAGGTGTTATTTGTTGCTGGTACCAATCGAATTGCTCCCATCTTGTCCCTTGAATACCGAACAAGAGCTGCAACACTCCACCTAAGTGGATTGCCTTTCTCCCCATGCTTGTCTTGATGTAGTGCCCCAGTGGCATACCGTACGCACCACACCCCAAAAGCGCTACATCAAAGTCCGATTGCCAAATCTTCAATTTGAGCGCATCGAGCGCTTCTTTCCAGCTGTCAAATTCAGTTGGCTTCGTTCCGCCGTATGCTTGCGGAGGGGGCACAATTTCCAAATCAAACAGAGGAAGACGCTTGGCACATCGAAACACTGCTTCTCTTCGGTCATATTGTTGTTCAATGGATGTTTTGAACGGATGAACAATCAAAATCTTTTTGCCTCCAAGTGCTCGAGTCCAAGTTGTACTGTCATCTAAGTTCTCAAGGGGATTCAAATGGCCTAATGGCACCAAATTCATCGCCTCATTTTCCTTTGGAATGAATTTTTCGGCCCTCAACCAGCTCCCTAGAAGATCAATGGAAGTCCAACATTTGATGTACTCTTTGAAAAAATCGTCATAAGTAGCCTTAGTCGGCGGATACACTCCTGAACTTTTATGCAATTCATCCAACGTATCAGATGAAACTTCACGGGGGACCCAATCTGGCAAAAGTCCTGCGTGAAACAGGAAGTGCGGCCACCATCCATTGGATTCCGATAGCTTCTTAGCCAAGTAACTGTGCAATTCCGTTGAACCCCAGCGTGCAATAAAACATGGATTGACTGAAGCAATCATGTCAGCAATCCTCTCGTGATTCCGGTTAATATTCGTATTCTCCGCGTAACAATGTCGCATCGAAGTATCCAGACCGACAAGCTTTCGGACTAACCTTCTACTTAAGCTCATTTCCCCTCAAATTGTGCATGAATAGGAAGGATAATCGCTATACTGTTCATCGGCAAGATGCGTGTATACGGATTGGTGTTGGGTTACGAGGATCTGAATGATCATGATGTGTTGCGTTCGGATAGTTTGCTAGCGACGCTGGTGGGGAAGTTGGATGTGACGGGTGAGAAGCGGATAGGTGATCGAGACGCAGGGCTGTCCGCTGGCGAGTTCGAGCACGTTGAACCGGCTGGAGTTGAGTGAGCCGGATCGTGCTTTGATGAGTCGCTACAAGCGGATGACGGCGGAGTCACAGGCGCTGGATCGGTTGCTGGTTTGAAAGCGGTACGAATCTTGCTGCCAATTAATGATAAGGGAAACCTCTTACGAGAATATCGAATATGACAATATCTAAGGTTTTTACTGTATTAGGACTGGTGCTTGCCGCGCGACCAGCGTTTGCTCAAATACAAGTGCCCGAGCCGGGGATAGCACCCCTTCTTGCAATAGGGGCGGCAGTTGGTGTATTTCTGCACTGGTGAAGCAGACGGAAGAAATAATGCTTCACCGATACAGACTTTTGACGTATTAACCTCGCCTCAGTGCGGGGTTTTTTATAACTGAAATTTGCCCATTTGGGTGAAAAAATGCTACGCGGAATTTGCTAACCGTTTGCTAACCGAAGGTATAATAATGGCTGATAAAGTCCGGGAACTAACAACAAAGCGTGTTGCGAAAATCCTTGATTATGTTGGCTATTCGATAAACGCTGACACAGGACGGTAAAGCAATCACGCGCGTGAAAACCGTTGATCCTCAGGGGTCCGGGGGTTCGAATCCCCCCCCCTCTCCGCCATCAGTCGGTACTGCCCAACAAGATTAAAACCAGCCCTTTGTATTATAATTGAGTGTTTTTACGACTGACCTCAGGGATTCCACGCCATAAATGTCAGATTTGAGATCGAGGGCGCTCGACTATCATGAGAACCCGACGCCAGGGAAAATCTCGATCAGCCCAACCAAAGCATTCACATCGGCGAAAGACCTTGCGCTGGCGTATACGCCTGGGGTGGCGGAACCGGTTAGAGAAATCCACAGGGACCCTGAAAACGCCTACAGGTACACCAACAAAGGCAATCTGGTGGCGGTGGTTACCGACGGCAGTGCGGTGTTGGGCCTGGGCGATGTCGGGGCACTTGCGGGCAAGCCGGTAATGGAGGGGAAGGCGGTCCTGTTCAAGCGCTTTGCCAATATCGACGTGTTTGATATCGAGATCACAGCGCCAAGTGTCGAGACATTCATCGAGACGGTGGCCAATATCGCGCCCACATTCGGTGCCATCAATCTGGAAGACATCGCGGCCCCGAAGTGTTTTGTCGTTGAGGAAAGGCTTCGCGAACGCCTCGATATCCCCGTGTTCCACGATGATCAGCACGGTACCGCCGTGATTACCTGTGCGGGCCTCATCAATGCGCTCGAAATCCAGGGAAAACGGCTGCAGGACGTCAGAGTCATCATTCTGGGCGCCGGAGCCGCTGGTATTGCGACCACGCGCCTGTTGATTGCGATGGGCTCCAAACGGGAGAACATCGTCCTGGTTGACCGAAAGGGTGTAATCCATACGGCGCGCACGGATCTCAATATCTACAAGCAGGCGTACGCGGTGGATACGCCGGCTCGGACCCTGAGCGAGGCGCTGCTTGGTGCCGACGTCTGTATAGGCGTATCCGGTCCAGATCTGTTGACGCCCGAAATGGTGTGCATAATGGCAGATAGGCCGATAGTATTTGCGCTGTCAAATCCGATTCCCGAAATTATGCCGGATGTGGCAACGGCCGCCCGGGACGATTAATTATGGCCACAGGCCGATCCGATTATCCCAATCAGGTCAACAATTCGTTGTGCTTTCCATTTGTATTTCGCGGCGCCCTCGACGCTCGCGCGAAGCATTTCAACGAGGAAATTCTTATTGCGGCGGCGCGGGCGCTAGCCGATCTGACCAAGGAACCGGTGCCGCAGGAGGTGCTGGATGCCTACGATCTGACGGAACTGGCTTTCGGTGAAGACTACATCATCCCGAAACAGTTCGACCCCCGTTTGATCGAACGCATCCCGCCCAAAGTCATCGAGGCAGTCAGACACACAGATACGAATTTGGATCAAGACCCACAGGATTAGAATAATGAAAATACATGAGTACCAGGCAAAAGAGATATTGAACAAGTACGGCGTAATGACGCCGCGCGGCTTCCCATGCTTCTCGGTTGATGAGGCGATGGCTTCCGCGGATAGGTTGGGCGGCGAGGTCTGGGTGGTGAAAGCTCAGATTCACGCGGGCGGCCGTGGCAAGGGCGGTGGTGTCAAGATCGCCCATACTAAAGACAAAGTCGAACAATATGCGTCCGAGATTCTGGGTATGACCCTCGTTACCCACCAAACCGGTGCAGAAGGCAAGGAAGTCAAGCGTCTCCTGATCGAACAGGGCATGGATATAGCAAAGGAACTGTATGTGGGTATTGTGGTGGATCGGGGTACGCAGCGAGTCACCATGATGGCGAGCTCGGAAGGCGGCATGGAAATCGAGCAGGTGGCTGCGGATACGCCCGAGAAGATTCATAAACTGTCCGTCGATCCCGTGGATGGACTCCATGTGTCGGATGCCAGAGCGCTGGCGGAAAAGATCGGGTTGGAGGAAGATGTCCAACAGAATGCTGGAGAACTTCTGGTGGCGCTGTATCAAGCATTCTGGGATACCGATGCGTCTTTGGCAGAGATAAACCCGATGATCGTAACTCATGCGAATCAGGTCGTTGCGCTCGATGCAAAGATGAACTTCGACGACAATGCAATCTACCGTCATCCCGACATCAAGGAACTTAGAGACCTCGATGAAGAGGATCCCGATGAAATCGAGGCATCTAAGTTTGGACTGAACTATATCGCGCTGGATGGCGATATTGGCTGCCTGGTGAACGGCGCCGGACTCGCCATGGCGACGATGGACATCATCAAGCTGTACGGATCATCACCGGCAAATTTTCTCGATGTCGGCGGAGGGGCGACAACCGAACAGGTCACCGAGGCCTTCAAGATCATGTTGAAGAATTCGAACGTGAAGGCGATCCTGGTTAATATCTTCGGTGGAATCATGCGCTGTGATGTCGTTGCCGAAGGTCTGGTCAACGCGGCCAGGGAGGTTCATCTAACCGTCCCTCTGGTGGTCAGACTCGAAGGCACCAACGTGGATCGGGGCCGCGAGATCATCGCAGCGTCGGGTATTGAAATAATCCAGGCTTCAGATATGGCGGATGCGGCCGAGAAAGTCGTCGCCGCATCAAGGGGATAGATACGATGTCGATACTAATCAATAAAGACTCACGGGTCCTGACCCAGGGAATCACCGGTAAAACCGGGACATTCCACACCAAGCATTCCGTGGAATATGCCTTCGGCAAGGATTGCTACGTAGCGGGAGTGACGCCCGGCAAGGGCGGCGGTAACGTTGAGGGCATCCCGGTGTTCGACACGGTGGCGGAAGCCTGTGAAAAGACTGGCGCAAACGTCTCGGTCATATACGTACCCCCCCCATTCGCGGCCGCTGCAATCGATGAGTCGATGAATGCGGGTATAAACGTCGTGATTTGTATAACGGAAGGGGTCCCCGTCAAGGACATGATCCTCACACGCTACAAGATGCAGGATTCCGAGACGATCCTCGTGGGCCCAAACTGTCCCGGTGTGATTACACCGGATGAAATCAAGATCGGCATCATGCCGGGTTATATTCATAAGAAAGGACCGGTCGGTGTGGTTTCCCGTTCCGGCACCCTCACTTATGAAGTCGTGGATCAGTTGACGCGACTGGGACTGGGTCAGTCGACGTGCGTGGGTATTGGCGGCGATCCGGTCAATGGCATGAAGCACCTGGATGTGGTGAAGATGTTCAACGATGATCCTGAGACAGAGGGTGTCGTGATCTGTGGCGAGATCGGTGGCACCGATGAAGAGGACTGCGCGGCCTGGATCAAGGACTATATGAGAAAGCCGGTGGTCGGCTTCATCGCGGG
>CAMYOI010000242.1 GCA_947259955.1 uncultured Gammaproteobacteria bacterium | reverse complement strand
CACCGCTGAACCGATGCTGGAATGGATAAACAAACGGGCTGCCGGCACAAGTAGCTAGGCAGCGGAGGCCACGATTCTTCTCGGGGGCCCCGCGAATCGATCCCTGAAATACACCAGCATGCCATTGTCGTGGAAGAAGAGCGCGAGCTTTTCGTACGCCTCAACCGCCCGCAGCACTCCCTCCAGCGTCAACTCGGCGTCCATTGGGTGCGTCCCGCGCTTCTTTCTTTCCTGGCAGATTGCGTATATCTTTTCACCGGGTGTCAACTGGAAATCGAATGCATACCGGTTGCGCCAGTCGATGCTGAAAATTCCCCGTTTTCCGGGGGGCAGCTGAATTCGTGAGAACTCGATATCCGTCGGGGATCGCAGCCACTCCCTGTCGAATACCGCATGGCTCTCGTCGAATCCAACGAATGGAAAACCAAAATGGATTTCCCGGGGCCGAAATGTAAATATGCTGCTTTGCCACCATTTTTTTAGTGACAGATCAATATACCCCTCATCCGGCCACCCGCCCAGCTTCTCGACCAGGCTCGACTTCCCGCTGCACGGCGGTCCGGTTACCACGATTTGCCGAAACCCCACATCGTCCGGTATGAGCACATCTTTTACCGAGCGCGTGTCGGCAACCTCGGTCGATGCAAAGAATTTTTGTGTTGCCTTGGCCATCTACAGTCAGTTATTGCGTTTGCATGACACTGACGTCAGGTCGTTGTGGCGGAAATTGAATTGTTTTCAATCGTTACCGGGAATGCCGGGTGACGAGCAGTTTGTCATCGTTTTTGTTCGCACTGCAATTGTAACGCCTGCGGTAGATCGGCACGACTAAATTTTTGTTAATTCCGACGATTGTCGATGGCGTATGTCAGGACGACAGTGTTGACCTGGGTTATTCGAACGGGAAGATTGGTTTGATGAACTGGTGATGTGCTGCGACCGACATCCCGAGTTCATCCTTGCACTACTGAAATCGGTAGATCGTAATGCCGTTCAGGACAGGAGCCCTGCGTAACCAAAGGTGCGAATCCGGAATCCGGGATGTTGTCTCTCGGAATCAGGATGGTCGGTCCCTTTCTTGTCCGATTGCCGTGATGGTGGATATCTGAAATCAGAACTACTTTTTGCTTTTTTTTCCTTTCTTATTTTTGCCTTTCTTGCCTTTTCTATCTTTCTTACCTTTCTTACCTTTCTTACCTTTCTTACCTTTATCGTCCTTGTTATCTTGTTTTCCATTTTTCTTGCCTTTCTTGCCTTCTTCGGGCGGCTCGTCTGTGGCAAGCAATTCCCCGGCTGACGCGACCATCCTCCGGCCGGTAACTTCACCTATACCGGGGATCGATGTCAGTTCCCCGATGTCGATCCTGGCCAGCTTCTTGACCGAATCGATTTTATTGGCGATGAGGGTTTCGGCCATCGATGGCCCAACACCGGATATATCAGTTAGTGTATGTGTCATTTTCGTTGAATTTCATATTTTCAGGGGGTTAGAGCTGGAAACTAATAGTACCGGTTAGCATTATATGATATCTATTTGATTTTTTTAACTAGTTTGTTTCGTCCTTGTTCAGCGCGCCTCGCGTAATCAATTAGTATTGTGCGAGCATCGTGCATTGTTCCAGCCGTCAGCCTATACCTCAGTGGCCCTCGATTGGAATGACTCCAGCCGCAGAGCACATTTACCTTAGGATTGCTTACCAGATTGTCCCTTTAGCGTTTAAAGCTAATCTTCTGTACGGGGAGCACAAGCCGGTGGCGGATCAGTCTCGGTGAGAAAGGTACATCTTGATTCCCACACAAACCCGCACGTAGAAGGGGCTAACGGCCGCGTGTGAATTTGACTAATTCTGCGCACGATGTAAAAGTCACAGTGAATAACCCGGTTCCAGTGCACTCTCAGATTCGCCTCCGGATAACGAGAAAATGATACCAATAAAAAAAACAAACTGCGGGTACCAGTAGGTTTTCGAGCGCTCGAGGAAGTTGGAAAATTCAAGCCCGCCGCCGTGATCGTGGTGTTGGCACTGTGTATGTTTTTCGTTTCATCCGCCTCATTCGCCGCGGATTCAAAAGCGCTGAGTTGGGGGACCATGGCCATATCGCTGCTGGGTGGACTGGCTATCTTGCTGTACGGTATGGACAAAATGACCGAGGCCTTGCGGGCAGTGGCGGGAGAGCGGATGAAGGATATCCTGGCGAAGCTCACCACCAACCGCTTCGCCGGTGTGGCCACCGGCGCCGGAGTCACCGCCGTCGTGCAATCCTCTTCCGTAACCACGGTCATCGTCGTCGGATTTGTTACGGCTGGCCTGATGAACCTGTCCCAATCCCTCGGAGTCATCTTCGGTGCCAACATCGGTACTACCATCACCGCCCAGATCGTCGCTTTCAAGGTCACCAAATATGCACTGCTCATGGTGGCGGTCGGGTTTGGCATGCTGTTCCTTTCCCGGCGAGAGATCATCAAGAACTACGGCGCCATGCTGATGGGGCTGGGCCTAGTGTTTTTTGGGATGGCTGTAATGGGCGACGCCATGAAGCCGTTGCGCAGTTACCAGCCGTTCCTTGATCTTATGGTCAGCATGGAAAACCCATTGATTGGAATCCTGGTAGCCGCCCTTTTCACGGGTCTGGTCCAGTCCTCGTCGGCCACTACCAGTATTGTTATCGTCATGGCCGGTCAAGGATTTATTACCCTCCCGGCCGGGATTGCCCTGGCGTTTGGAGCGAATATCGGCACTTGTGTTACCGCCATGCTCGCGGCCATAGGCAAACCTCGCGAAGCCGTACAGGCCGCCGTCGCCCATCTGCTGTTCAATATCTTCGGTGTACTGCTATGGCTCCTCTTTATCCACCAGTTGGCACAGCTGGTGACCTTCATATCGCCCACAGCAGACCCGGGGCTCACCGGGGCTGCAAAACTGGGTGCGGAGGCACCCCGGCAGATCGCCAATGCCCACACAATTTTCAATGTCGTCAACACGCTGATTTTCCTGCCGTTTCTCAACCAGTTTGCTCTCCTGGTGGAGAAACTAGTGCCGCTCAAGGAGGTTACGCCGGAAGAGGCGCTGATAGCCAGATTTAAACCGCAGTACCTGGACGAGGGCATGCTGAAAACGCCGCCGTTGGCTCTCAGTATGGCGCGCCGCGAAACCCGACGCATGGGAGAAGTGGTAGAAAATATGCTCGCCGGTTTGCCGCAGTCGGTGTTTGTCGGCAACGTGGAGAATATGACTAAAATTCGGGATATGGACGATCAGGTCGATGCCCTGTACGCCGCAATAAGCCAGTATCTGACTTTGATCGGCCGGCAGCATCTGTCGAAACACAGTTCCGATGAAGCGCTTGAGTTGGTTACCGCCAGCAGCGAGATAGAGAATATCGGCGACATCGTCGAGATTCATATGTTCCATCTGGCCAATATGTACCAGTCCAGCGGCATCACTTTCAGCGACGACGAGCTGCAATCGCTCAGTCACTATCACGAAAAAGTGTTGGATGCTTACAAATCGGCGTTGGCCGCCTTAGAACACGATCGGCGTGAAGTAGCTGAGATGGTGCTGGAGAAGGAAGAAGACATCATCGGGGGTATGGATAAGCTGGTGAGCGAGTGTCAGGCGAAATTCCTGGGAGAAGAGCATACCCCAAAGGAGATGGTTGCTTTTACATTACAAAACGACATTCTTGAGAATTTAAAGCGCATATACGAGCATTCTGCCCGCATTGCAAAACTGGTGACAGGCAGAGCGTTCAGTACGATGCTGGTCGCCACCGAATAAATCTCTGACGGTACCAGTATCGCGCTTTAGCGAAAGCCCAAGCGCCGCAAAATTCGATAAAATTCCGGTTCCGGTTTTTCTTGAGCTGGATCCGTTTCGTCAACTCCTCCCAGACTCAGAATGCGCAGGAACTCTTTTTTTATTGTTTGGCTGGGGGAATTTCCGTTTTCAAACTGACCCAGATAAGACTGGCAGTATTTAGCAATAACTTCCGCATCGAAGTCGTTTCGCCGTTCCGGATCCTTCAGTGCTGAGTAAGCCTCCACGAGTTCCTTGAATTTTTCTGTCGAGTTGGGATCGTCGTTCAGATCGGGGTGGCATTTCTGCGCCAGCTTCCGGAATGCGAGTTGGATGTCCTTCTGGGAGGCGTTGCTAGGGACACCAAGAATCAAATAATAATCCTTTAACTCTCCACGATTTTTTCGTCGTCTAGCCATCGGTCACCCTCTTCATCCATCTCCATGATCCTACACTGAACAGAAGCACAATCATGACGGATAGAAATTCGCTTACATTGATCGATGCATTCTCATCCTCACCTACCTCATGCGAAGGCTGGATTGGATTACTTGGTGCCAATTGCTTTCTTTACACAAGGCTAGAACTTAAGAAAGGGCTATGAACTTGATATGGATCAAGTTTAACCCCGAATCACCTTGGTTCAAAGTGATCTGGCTATGACGGGGTTTGGCCGAGGACGTGTGGTAGGCCCAAACATGAACCAAAAGTGGTAATCACCATGTGGTTCTATTGATATTCGATGTATCAGATCGGTATTCGACCTCGGTTATTTTGCGGTACTCGATCTGGAAAGTCTGTCCGTTTCTCTATCATGCAATTTGCAAACCGCTGCATCAACTATCGTGATCACGCTCACTCGAATGTCAAAATTTGGCTGAATTTTCACGGCCTTAACTTGGTATTAGTTGATTTCAATCATTGACTGACACTGATTTTTCACGAAAATCAGTGGCTTTGTAATAAAATTGCAATAATAGTGCCACTGGTACACTGGATTCAATTGAAGGTGTTGCCCAGGGAAACGGTAAAGCGTCTGTAGCCTTCTCGCTAACCCAGGCTTCTTTAAGTATTCAGTTGGGACGAACATGAGCCAATAACGATTCAGGAATCAATTATGCTAAAAAAAGTCATTTTGCCCGTCATCTTCTTTATTCTTGCCTACGGCTTCTGGGTTAGCCCCGATTTCAAGGAAATCGCCGCAGGCGTGGCGATTTTCCTGTTTGGCATGCTGTTTCTGGAGGAGGGATTTAGGGCTTTTACCGGCGGCATACTGGAACGGCTGCTGAAGAATAGCACGAACAAGCTTTGGAAAAGCCTGAGTTTTGGCATCGTTACGACGACCATCATGCAGTCGAGTTCGCTGGTTTCGGTCATCACCATTTCATTCATCAGCGCCGGTCTCATTACGCTGGTGGCGGGTATCGGCATCATTTTTGGCGCAAATATCGGCACAACCACCGGCGCGTGGCTGATTGCTGGGTTTGGCCTGAAGGTCAAGATTTCCGCCTATGCCATGCCGATGCTGGTATTCGGCATCATCCTCGCATTTCAGAGATCGAAATATCTGAAGGGCTTCGGCTCCGTCCTCGCCGGACTCGGTTTCCTGTTCCTCGGCATCCATTTCATGAAGGAAGGTTTCGAGGCTTTCAAGGACAGCTTCGATCTGGCATCCTATGCCGTGGAGGGATATGCGGGCTTGTTTCTGTTCGCCGGCATCGGGACCCTGGCAACGGTAGTGATGCAGTCCAGCCACGCCACGCTGGTATTGATACTTACGGCGCTGGCGGCAAACCAGATAACCTATGAGAATGCCCTGGCCCTGGCCATCGGCGCTAACGTGGGAACAACCATTACCGCGATTATCGGATCCCTGAGCGCCAACGTCGAAGGCAAGCGGCTAGCGGGGGCGCATCTTATTTTCAATGTGATCACCGGTGTGATCGCCATCGTGTTCATCCACCAGTTCGTGGTGGCAGTCGACTACTTCAGTGGAATTTTTGGTATTCCGGAAGACGATTACACGCTCAAACTCGCCGTGTTTCACACGCTTTTCAATATGGTCGGAGTCCTGGTCATGGTGCCGTTAATTGGTAGGCTGGCGGACTTTCTGTGCAAATTTTTTGTTGCGCCGGCTGACGACATCATCGAACCGCGGTACCTCAGTAACGCAGCCATCGAGTTTCCCGATACGGTGTTGGAATCAGTCAGAAAGGAAACTTTGCATCTATTCGATACCGCATTCGAGTTGATGGCGCATGGTATGAATCTGCACCGGACCCAGATTCTCGAGTCGGAAGATCTCAAGAAGACCATCCATGATGACAG
>CAMYOI010000241.1 GCA_947259955.1 uncultured Gammaproteobacteria bacterium | reverse complement strand
GCAGAATCCGCGACGACAATCCAGGCATATGACGACATAAATCCACCTACTTGGTTGAGGTTTCAAGACGGTGCCATTGTGACAAAAGTTCGCCCGGTTGACATTGATTTGGGTCATTTGTTTTGCTGCTCTGCCAGTTAACCCGCATATTGCGCCGGGCGGTTTTAAACACGGCATGATGGGCACCGACGGCCTGCATCTTGCCGGGGGGGGGGCGTCGAAGCATTATGTATACTCTGGTTCGACCCCCCATACCCCTGAGATCGATTATTCTTGATGACTTCGGAAGCCAAAAAAAGGCGACGACCCGCTGACGTTTTAAATCGTCGTTCGTGGGATCTCCTTTTAGGGCTTTGGATTTTCCCCGCTTTGCTGCTTTTTTGGTGCGCGGCCGCCACAGGTGAAGATACCTTTATCAGCGCGCGGCTCAGGGAAATCGCGCAAGGAGTCGATTCGGTTATCGATGGAAAGCTGTTGTCCTCGTCAGAACTGCTCGACGGCTTTTATGCGCGCAGCAACTATGCAACTGTCTGGGTGCAGTCGGGGAAGGTAACGGCGCACGGGCGGGCGTTGGTCGGTGTCCTCGGCGGCGCGCAGGATCATGGGCTGGATACGAGGGATTATCATCTCCCAACCATTTCCGCGCGAATCGCCGAAGGAAGAATAGCGGAGGCGAAACGCGGCGCCGAGCTCGACCTGCTGTTCACAGAACTTTACGACAGCTGGAAGGCCAGACCACGTGAGCAGGACGTGGCAGCCATCGTATGGCGGGCGCGTTCCGGCGACGCGCGGGCGCTCGATCCTGCTTACCGATCGCTGGCTCCCCGGGATCCCCGCTACCAGCAGTTGAAGGTGCTGCTGCGCGAACTCAGGAACAGCATTGGCCTCCCGTTGCCCCGGCTACCCCCTGTCCTGCTCAGGCTTGACGACCACAGCGCCGAGGTATCCTTGTTGCGAAAGCGTCTTGCGGCATGGCGTGGCGATAAGCCGGAGGGTAATCCGTCGCAGATTTTCGACATTGCGCTGGAGGCGCGCGTAAAGCAGTTCCAGCTTCGCCACGGCCTCGAACCGGACGGTGTGGTGGGCGAGAGAACCAGGCAGTGGCTCAACAAGACCTATGCCGATCGCATGCGGCAGGTTCGGGTAAACCTCGAGCGCTGGCGCTGGATGCCGGCCGACCTAGGAAGCCGCCGCATCGAGGTCAACATTGCGGGATTCCGCGTGGATGTCATGGAGGCCGATCGCAAGGTGTTGTCGATGCGGGCGATTGTCGGCAAGCCCTACCACAAGACCCCGGTTTTCAGCGATCGCATGGCATATCTGGTGCTGAACCCATCGTGGAACGTGCCCTGGAGTATTGCGGTCAACGAGATTTTGCCGACGCTTCAACAGGATCCATCCTATCTGCGGGAGAAAAACATGCGGGTCCTGTCGGGATGGGGGCACGACGCCGAAATCGTCGACAGCCGCGGCATCGACTGGGGCATTTTGACCAAAAAAAACTTCCGCTACCGTTTTCAGCAGCTGCCCGGCGACACCAACGCGCTCGGCCGCGTTAAATTCATGTTCCCCAACGAATTCGACGTCTACCTGCACGACACTCCGGCACGCTCGCTATTTACCAGCCAATCCAGAGGATTCAGCCACGGCTGCGTGCGGCTCGAGAAGCCCATGGATCTCGCGGACTACTTATTGCGGGGTGATGAAAGATGGACGCGTGAACGAGTTCTGGAGGTGCTGGCCTCCGGCCAGGAAACCGAAGTCCCGGTTCGCGACCGGCTTCCGGTGCACATCATGTACTGGACGGTTTGGATCGACGGCGCGGGACTGCCGCATTTCCGAAACGACATATACGACCGCGACGAACCGCTTGCCATGGCTTTGATCGACGATTGAAATTCACCGCGGTAGCGAGCACCGTCAGCGGATTTGATCCACATCAACGTCGTTCCTCTACAATCGATTATGTTTGACACCGGCTACAACCCTGAACGATGGTAATGTCCCTAGACAATCCCCTGAAACCGGAAGCCCTGTACACCCCTTGCGACGCCGGTACTCTGGACTTCGAAACCACGGCCGATCTCGTTGGACTCGATGAGGTCGTGGGCCAGTCCAGGGCCCTGTCCGCGCTGAACTACGGTATCCATGTCAAGGGCCACGGCTGCAACATCTTTGCCCTGGGTCCGGCCGGAATTCGCAAGCACGAAATCGTTACGCGTATTCTGCAGGGCGAGGCCTCGAGTCGACCCGTTGCCTCGGATTGGTGCTACGTCTGGAATTTCAAGCATCCGCACAAACCCAGCGTGATCGAAATGCCGCCCGGTCGAGGCGTCCGGTTCTGTCAGCATATGGAGCAGCTCATCGAAGATCTGGGGACCGCGATCCCGTCGGCTTTCGAAACCGAGGAATACCAGACGCGGGTCGCGGACCTCGAACGGGAACTCATCGCGCGCCGTGACGAGATGCTGCAACAGGTGGATGACGAGGCGACGCGACGGCGCGTCAGGTTTCTTCATACGCCATCCGGTTTTGCGTTTGCCCCCCTGGATGCCGGTGGAGAAGTGATCGATCCTGATCACTTCTCAAAACTTTCGGATAAGAAGAAAAAACAGATCGAGGCTGATGTGAAAGAACTGCAGGAGCGTCTGCAGAAGGTCATCCGCCAGTTTCCGATTTGGCAAAAGGAAACTCGCGAGAAGATAAAGGAGATCGATCGGGAAATTGCCCACTATGCCGTTGAACACCTCATCGGTGGGGTCAGGAAGAATCACCACGACTTGCCGGAGGTGTGTCGCTACCTGGAGGATGTGGAAAAGGATATCGTCGAGCATGTCCGCGAGTTCAGGCAGCAAGCGGAGCCTCAAGCGTTTTTCCCCTTAAGGTCGGGCACAGCGGAGGCGCTGCGGCGCTACAAGGTCAACGTCATTGTCGATCACAATGGCGAGGCATCGGCGGCAGTGATCTACCAGGATCTGCCGACGTATTCCAATCTGGTCGGCCGCATTGAGTACCAGGCGCAGATGGGTACGCTGTTGACTGATTTTTCCCTTATCCAGGCCGGTGATCTGCACCGTGCAAATGGCGGTTACCTCGTTCTGGACGCCGACAGGGTGCTGAGGCAGCCGTTTGCGTGGGAAGGGCTGAAAAGGGCGCTGCGCTCGCGCCTGATTCGGATCGAGCCGCTCGAAAAGGCCTACGGGTTGATGAATACATCCTCGCTGGAGCCGGAACCGATCCCGCTGGACGTCAAAGTCGTCCTGGTGGGGGACACGCGGCTCTACTACCTGTTGAATCACTATGACCCGGATTTTGCGGATCTGTTCGGGGTGATCGCTGACTTCAGCGAAGAGGTCGATCGCGATGGGGACTCGACTATGCTGTTCGCACGTCTGGTCGCGCGCATCGCAAAGGAGGAAGAGCTGCGCCCGTTTGACCGCAAGGCCGTGGCACGGGTCGTCGAGTTCAGTTCGAGATTGGCGGAAGATGCATCGAAACTTTCCGTAAATGTCCGACAAATCTCAGACCTGCTGCGGGAGTCGGATTATATCGCCGGTGCCCGGGAGGCTTCGCAAATTTCCACTGGCGATGTGCAGGCTGCCATAGATGCCAGGATTTACCGCCATGATCGTATCAGGGAGCGCGCCTACGAGGCGATCGGGCGCGAGCTTGTGAAGATCGATGTGGCAGGAGAAACGGTCGGACAAATAAACGGCTTGTCGGTAATTGATCTTGGCGACTTCTCGTTCGGGCTTCCCTCGCGTATCACGACCACCACCCGGCTGGGCGATGGCAAATTCCTCGATATTCAGCGGGAGACCCGGTTGGGCGGAAAAATCCATTCCAAGGGCGTGCTCATTTTGAGCAACTTCCTGGCCTCCACCTATGCCAGGGAGTATCCGTTGTCGATGTCGGCCAGCGTTGTGTTCGAGCAATCCTATGGCATAGTGGACGGTGACAGCGCTTCGCTCGCCGAGTTGTGTGCTCTGCTTTCAGCACTGTCGAATATGCCCATCCGGCAGTCTGTTGCCGTAACCGGATCGGTCAACCAGCGAGGGGAGGTGCAGGCTATTGGCGGCGTCAACCAGAAGATCGAGGGCTTTTTCGACGTCTGCTCGCAAGCCGGTCTGGACGGGAGTCATGCCGTGATAATTCCGGCGTCCAACGTTTCCCACCTGATGCTGCGCAAGGACGTCGTGGCCGCGGTCTCTGAAGGAAGATTCAATGTTCACGCGGTGGACGACGTTAACGGTGCAATCGAGTTGTTGACAGGCGTGCCCGCTGGAGATCGTGATGACAATGGTAATCTGCCAACGGACAGCGTCAACGGTATGGTGGAGAAGGCGCTGATAGAGTTAGCCGTTCGCCGCAGGGAGTTTGCGCGGAATTCGAGCGCCGGGGGAGAGGAAGCATGAACCACCCCACTGCCCGTATGGTCGAGCGCGTGCTGGTCGCGATCGACTCACCTCTTCGAAGCGACGATGCGCTGGCGGCGGCGGTGGAGCTTGCGGCATCATTTCAGGCACCTCTGATGGCTCTGTTCGTGGAAGACGTCAATCTGGCCAGGCTGTCCGAGTTGCCGTTCGCGAAAGAGCTGGACCGGTCGAGCGGTGTCATCAGACCGCTGAACCCACAGAGCCTGGATCGTGCCCTCGAAGCGGAAGCTCGTAAACTGCGGAAATGGCTACAGTACGAATCGAAGAGGCGGCGGATCAGTGTTTCGATGCAGGTAGTGCGTGGACACTGCGTCGGCATCGCCGAACAGATGGCGCGCAGTCGGGATATCGTGTTCGTTGATTATGCGGTTCGACGATATTTCGGGGATGTTGCTACGGGATCTTTTCTGCCCGGACCGGATGCGTCCCGGCTGTGGGATAAACCGGTATGGGTTTTATATGATGGCACGAAGCGTACCCGGCGTGCGCTGGCGCTGGCTTCGAGCCTGGGTCAGACTTACGGGCTCGACGTCGTGATACTGGCTGGTGAAGAGGCAGATGATCATGACATCGAGGAGCAAAAGAGTAAAATGCCGTCCAACCGCAAGTGGGAATGCCAGGTGCTGCGCTTGTCCGATCAGAAGTCGGTCATCGCCGCCGCGCGAAACCGGGGCTGCGCGGCTCTCGTTCTGCCGCGCGAATACGAACATAAGCATGATTCAGGATTGATCGGGTCCATCATGCGCTGCCCGCGGATCCTCGTTTAGCCCGCATATTGCGCCAACGCACAACCTGCCCCGAACCCTGATCTTGACAGGAAAACGACATACTTAATTGTTACCATGCGGGCTAGATGAGTGAAGGAATTATGAAATCTAAAAAAATTGCCGGTGTGTTTTCGATCGGCGTTGTGTGCATGCTCTTCTCCGGCCAGGTGAATGCGGAGAGCATCGATGAACTGTTCGAGAACCTCAAGAAGTACATAGATCAGGAGCAGTACACGAGCGCCATGGAGGAATTGCAGTGGATGCGGCGAGAGTTGGATAAACTGCATTTCGAGAAGGTCAAAAGCTACTTTCCCGACGAGCTGGTGAGCCTCAAGGGTGAGGAGACCAAGAGTCAGACGGTCCTTGGCTTCACGAATATGAGCCGGGTCTATAGCGGCGATGGAAACAATATCGACGTAGCCCTGACCGGGGGAGCATCCATGGCAGGCGGTATGGCGGCTCTTCTGCAGATGGTGAACGCCCTCGGCGGCCAGGAGAATTCAACGACCTTCAGGCTGGACGGGCGCACGGCAACGCTGGTTGATGATCCTGATGGGTCGGCGTCCTTGTCGGTGATGCTCAAGAGCGGCTCGCTGTTGACATTCGAAGCAAAGGGACTGGATGATTCGGACCTGCTCACGCAGGCCGCACGTGCCTTCCCGGTCGCGGCGCTCGACGACTATCTGGCGGGACGCTGATCGAATCCGGCGCGATGGCGCAAGCGTCACTTGGCGCTACGTCCGCACTGAGCCGGAAAACTCGCTGACCTGGTAGGACGACCGGCTCAGCCAGTCGTCGCTGATATCAACTCCCCATCCCGGCGCGTCGGTGACGGTCAAGTGTCCGCCCTCGATTGCGTAGGGGGTGTGATTGAACAACCCCTCCTGCCAGGGGTAATAATCCGGACCCTCGATGGAATACTCCAGGTATTTGCCCGCATTCGGAATGGCCAGAAGTACGTGGGCGGTAAACAGCGTTACCAGGGAGAGATTGGCGCAGTGGGGTGTGCACGGCAAGCCGCCTTCGTGCGCCATGTTGGCCACACGCAGGGTCCGGTTGATACCGCCCAGGTAGCAGACGTCGGGTTGTATGATGTCCACGGCCCGCATCCCGATCATACGGCGCCATGTCGGGATATCGCAGTCCTGTTCGCCGCCGGTCACGTCGACATCGAGCGCGTCGGCCACCTGCTTGGTCTGCTCCAGCTCCCAGTATGGGCACGGTTCTTCGAAGTGCTCGATGCCATGGTCTTCAAGCAACCGACCAACCTCAATGGCACGCCCGGGTGAAAAACCGCTGTTGGCGTCGACTAAAAGAGAGACGCCTTCTCCAACGGCGTTTCCCACGACCCGAATGATTTCCTCGGTGCGGCCGGGCCATTCGTCGACGTCGCGTCCGCACTCGGCGCCTATCCTGAACTTGAATGCATCGAATCCGAAACGATCCCGTAATTCCAGAAAACGCCGGGCTTCATCCGCCGGAGTGATATCGCGTTTCATCGATGACGCATAGGCGCGCAGTGAACCGGGTTTGCCGCCCAGAAGTTCACAAACACTTTTACCCGCGTGCTTGCCACGGAGATCCCATATTGCCGTGTCCAGCCCGGCCATCGCGCGACGCAGATAGGAGCCGGGGAACTTGTGTTCACGCTCGGTGATCGTGTCCAGAA
>CAMYOI010000240.1 GCA_947259955.1 uncultured Gammaproteobacteria bacterium | reverse complement strand
TTTTGCTGGAGCGATTTTCAAAGTAAGCGATTACAAGTCCACTCCCGATAATTAAGGCGCTGCCAGCGAACGACACCCAATCCGGCCAGTCTCCCCACACGGCGTAACCGATAATCAACGCAAAAGGCAGGGAAGCATATTCAAACGGCGCCACTACTGACGCCTGCGCAAGCCGATAGGCCTGGGACATGAGATACCCGCCGCACGCAACTATTAAGCCACATAACGCCAGCAAGTATAAATCATCGGTACTCGGCCACGTCCAGGCGCGCAGCAGGAAGTCGAAAGTTGGATTGTCGTGGTGGTTAAAGTGACCGTCGCCGATTAACAAGCCCATAGCGGCTCCGATCAAGAGAAACGCAATCTGTATATAGAAAGTCAGCGTCCCGGCCTTATCCTGCATGCCGAGTTTGCGCGTCATCATCTGCATTGCAGCGTAAGTCAGAGCCGCCATGATTGGCAACAAGCTCGATAACGCAAAGACATCGGCACCGGGTCTAAGCATAATGACTACACCGCACAGGCCAATAAAAATCGCAACCCATCTTCGCGCATCGACTTTTTCTCCGAGGATGGGTTGGGCCATAAGACAGATAAACAGCGGTGCGGTGAAAAAGAGTGCCACGGTCTCTGCAAGGGACATTGTTGCAAGGCCGAGAAAGAAGAACATATTAGCGAGCACAAGCAACATTCCACGCAGTAAGTGCAGCACCGGGCGGCGTGTTTTCAGGGTTATTAAGCCCCCTTCAAGATAAACAAAGAAAAGGACCATGATCATCGCGAAGCATGCGCGATACAACATGATCTCATGAAGCGCATAACGCGGACTCAACCACTTGATGATGGAATCGCTTACAGTGAGGAACACGAGCGCGCCCACGAGACAAAGGATCCCCTGGGTATTGCGGTTTAGTATGCTGAAAACTCTCATCAAACGGATCGTTCAAGTTCCGGCTCGCGGATAGTGGCACAAAGAATCCATAGGATGCGAACGTCAGGCAATTCACGGTCGTCCATGATACGGAGCAACATTGTTGTTATTCTGATAAGAAGATGTCCGGTGTTTGGTGCACACCGGCCGTAGCTTCTTCACCGCGCTGCTGAATCTGTGCTGCAGTGCAAGAGGCGGCAAAATACTCGAAGGAGTCCTTCGTCAGATCAAATGAAACGGTGCCAATTGTTGCGCCGTAATATGTCACTATCGGTCAAAACCCGCCAGTTGGAGCCCTTTCGAAATGACCTAATGTCGAGGCGGAAGGCAATCCTGTAGTGTAGTAACATAAACCTTCACTTGGTCTACCAAGGCGCATTTACCGTGACCGAAGCACGCCTGCCGTCCAAATTCACCTTCATCTTGCACGCCGATGTTGCAGGTTCCACCGCACTGGTGCAACAAGATGAAGAACTGGCGCACAGGCGCATTCAAGACTCTTTCCGGCGTTTTGGTGACATCACCGCTCATTACAATGGTCACGTGCGCGAACTTCGCGGTGACGCGTTATTGGCGGAATTCGAGCGCGCATCGGATGCGGCGGCGGCGTTAGCCTTCCAATCTGACCAGTCTGAGTATCTCTCGCAACTCGACGATACCCTCCAGCCCACTATCGGAAATGGGTGCCTGGCTTGCTTTCTTCCCCATCGCTGGCAGCCTTCCCCATAAGGGCTAACAGGTCGGCCTGCACACTCGCTCAATCACCTAAAGTGATTCGTTACATCGAAGGCTTCAGCCATTTCGCTACCTCCATGACTGCTCCGACTTACTTCCGGCTGGAGCAAAAGTTGCCGGGTGGGACTCTCAACCACTGGGAAACGCCGCCTTTCCACGGCGCACGCCCATTCCGGCCGTTGAGATCATTTTCCTCAGTGAGAGTTTGTATTCTGTCCATGACTTGATCTTTAGCGGCTTTTACTGAGGCGCCGGGCTTAATAAATAATTCCTTCACTTAACGTGATTGTGGTTATTACCACATACTCAATCCCCGTCGTTGCAGAGAATTCCGGCCACGTAATACGATCGAGGTAGAGATTATGAATATGATGAAAAATATAAGGAGAGTTGCACTATCGTTACTTCTCGTGGTCCCGAGCTGGAGCTTTGCGGACTCAGTCCCAGATGAAGCGTTTCGGATGGTCGCAGAAGAGTTCAAGTTGCCTGCTGTTGTACTGTTCGCTGTCGCTTGTGCTGAATCCTCTAAACACAGCGCAACTGAAGTTAACAAACCTTGGCCTTGGACCCTAACTATTGCAGGCGAGCGAAGGCATTATCCGACAAGGGAAGCTGCCCAGAGAGCCCTCGACCACGCCTTAGAGCTTGGAATTTCCAACATCGGTGTGGGGCTCATGCAGATCAACTGGCGCCGTTACCAAGGCATTCTTAATGATCCTTCGCGCGTGCTGGATCCCGTGACCAATCTTCGTATTGGTGCCAGAATCCTGCACGATCAGTGGAATCGGGAAGATGATCTTTGGGTCGCCATTGGCCAATATCACTCTGTGCTGCCCACTGATGCAAGTGCTTTCAAGTATCGTGTTGGCGCTGAGGTGGTTCGAGTGCTTAGCCAGCGGGCAAGATTGAGCCCCCCTAACAGCTAAACCCTCGGTGGGTAAACTGAGTCGGATCGTAATGAACCAGGTCCCCAATGACAGCAATGGAGGAGCCCTTCATGTTACTTATCCCAAATGGCCGCACTTGGCCGGTTACTGCCTGGTGCAGTGCAGTATCCTACCCCTGCACTCTCGCCCTCACCTACGACTCTTCACCTATGACTCTTATGAGTATGAAGCCGCCGATTAACTTTATGTGCTTTACGAGCTGCACCTCGCAATATACAAAACAACGCAGCGCACGAATATCAATACTGAAGTTGCAGCACTATTAACCAATGTCAGAACCATTTCCGACACCAACGGTATGTTGGCTGCGGCGCCGCATCAAGGTATCTACCCACCTCATTCCCACCGGTCTTCATCCGATAACGGTCCACTATCAGTCTTGTCCCGGGCACGGCGCTGCCGCCTTCACCCGATCGAACTTGAGCTTAAAACCAACGCCTAGGAAGCGATGCTGAATGAGTTATCGATTGGCCGCGTTCGTAACCCACGGCGGCGAACCCCTAACCAACACGCTCTCACTCCCATGGGCAGTTGCCATGAGCTGCGCTTCTGAATCCTGCCCGCGATCACACTGTCATCCCGGCCAGCGCGCCGCCCGTCAGCATATTGTCGGTGAACGGCATAGCGGTTATCCTTTGTATCCATCTGCGTTCCCCCCGTCGATGCCAGCCATTACTGCCCCAAACGGTAATAACGCATTCGATCGATCCCGAACGAAAAACCGTAAAGACTATTGTGACCGCATGATCAATCGGTGTGTCCAAGAGAATTCGAATAAATTTTCGGCAAATGCGGCACTCTGCGGCTGCGTTGCATGGCACAGTGGATCATCGACCGCGCCGCGATCATCAGCCACGGCAAATGTTGTGGCGCTGGCGCAAGCAGGCGAATTACATTGCCGCTGAGAATGGCGCGCGGCGTCTTGAGGCGGCGCTTGCTTATAGGGTTAGATCCTCCCGATTAAGTAATGGCGAACATCACCATCAAATGCCGATACAAAACGCAAATATAAAGTGACGGACGAAGAATTGGTGGCGGCGTGTCGTGGCGCAGGGCGAGGGCGATTGGACCGCATATGTGCGGCAACCTTCGCCGGCCTGTTGGCTGGGGTACTCAGCATGGTTATGGCAATTTCCTTCGCTTCCCTGATTTTCTCCGGTGAGCTCGCCGTTTTTGCTCCAGCCGGAATCGGGCTGGTGCTCTACAGCGCCATCGCAATCGGAATCGTGACTGCACTGACCAGTTCGTTCGGCGGCATGATGGGGATTCCACAGGGCATACCCGCTATCATCATCGGCTTAATCGCCGCGAACGTCTTTACCGGTCTCCCTGACGGGGCGTCTCGCGACGAGGCCCTTGCGAGCGTGTTGATGGCAATCGCTTGCACTTCGGTTCTGACCGGACTTAGTTTCCTGGGCATGGGCCGCTACCGCATGAGCTGGATTGTGCGGTACATCCCCTACTCCGTGGTCGGTGGATTTCTCGCTGGAACGGGCTGGCTGCTGGTGACAGGGGCGATCAGAGTAATGACCGGGTTGACGGTCGGTTTGGACACGATTTCGGACCTGATGGGCTTACAGACCCAGATGCAGTGGGTTCCGGGGCTGCTGTTTGGAATCGGCCTTTTTGCGCTGCGTCGACGAACGGACCATTTCATGATTATGCCGGGTGCGCTGCTGGCGGGCACTGGCTTGTTCTACGGGGTGCTGTTGGCGACGGGGACCTCTCTGGGCACCGCAGCAGCCAGCGGCTGGTTGCTTGAACCCTTTGAGGGCACGCGGCTTTGGGTCCCACTCACGACGGATACGCTGGCGGCCGCGAATTGGGAGCTGATTTCGGATCAGGTCAACGGCATGCTGGTCGTCAGCGCGATCAGCGTCATCGCACTGCTGCTTAATGCTACCGGCGTAGAACTGGCCACGAAAAGCGATATTGACCTAAATCGGGAACTGGAATGCGCGGGCGTCGCAAATCTCGTCTCGGGGCTGGGTGGCGGCATGGTGGGATTTCAGGCCATAAGCCTTTCTTTGCTGACCGACCGTTTCGGGGCCGGGAGCCGCCTCACGGCCTTGATCGCCGCCGGGGTTTGTGGAGCAGCCCTCTTTGTTGGCGGAGATCTACTTACGCTGTTCCCCAAGTTCATACTCGGTGGCGTACTGATGGCTCTGGGCATCGGCCTGTTGTTCGAATGGTTGATCGAGTCCTGGCCGACGCATTCCAGACTCGATCACCTGGCGGTGATTACCATTGTGATCGTGATCGCCACCGTTGGATTGCTGGAAGGAATCGCGGTTGGCGTCACGCTGGCAGTATTTCTGCTGGCCGTGGATCTCAGCCGCGTCGATGCAGTCAAGCACACCCTTTCAGGGTCGGACCATACGAGCCACGTGGAACGATCGCATGATCAGAGGTACTACCTAAAACAGCAGGGCGAACGGATTTACCTGCTGGAGTTGCAGGGTTTCATATTCTTCGGTACCGCGAACACGCTGGTTGAGCAGATGCGAGAACGCTGCGATAATCCGAACCAGACGCGGGTGGAGTTCGCAATCCTTGATTTCCGAAGGGTGATCGGTATCGATTCCTCGGCCGTGCTGAGTCTCAAACGTCTGCAGCAGCTGATGAGAGCACGCCGGATCACCTTGATCTTCACAAACCTCGCCGAGAAGGCGATCTGGAAGCTTCGCGGTCATAGCCTGCTCGACTCCACCAATGTCGATCCACTTCTTTTCGACGATCTCGAGCAAGGGCTGGAGTGGTGCGAGGAAAGACTCTTGGCGCAGATGCCCCATGCCGGCGAGAAAGCTAACGTGGCACCGCTAGGTGATCTGGGAAGCCTGCTGGCGAAGGGTGAGCCCGGCGCAGAAATCTGGCAATACCTTGAACGACAGGAACTCTCGGCGTCGCAGACCCTGATCGCGGAGGGCACGCCGCCGATGGACATGTACTTCGTCCAGTCCGGCCAGGTCTCCGTGTATCTGCAACTACCCGAAGGACGGACACTGAGGATTCGTAGAATGAACGCAGGCACGGTAGTGGGCGAAATCGGAGTGTATCTCGACATCGCTCGGACTGCGACCGTGATTGCAGAAGAGCCCACCGTTGTATACCGTCTATCCAGGGACGCACTTAATGCCATGGAGCGTGAGGTGCCTGCCGTGGCATCTGCATTCCATCGGGCCATGGTGTGCATTCAGGGAGAGCGCCTTGCGAGTCTGAACAGCCTGATACGCGCGCTGCTTCGTTGAGTCGGTTCCGGGCCGAGGGATTAACGCGGAATGTCGGCAACTTCAGCCGTTTTCTGGAGGCCGTGAGTTTTTCGCATGCCTCGCAGATCAATCTTGCGGCGGTTGCCCGGGACTGTGCCGTGGAACGTAAGACCGTTGCCGGTTACGTTGAGATATTGGAGGATCTCTTGCTGGCATTTCGACTACCGGTTTTTCGTAAACGGGCCCGGCGAAAAACCGTGGTCCATGAGAAATTCTATTTCTTTGACGCTGGCGTGTTTCGTTCCGTCCGGCTGAAAGGCCCCTTGGATCGTCGAGAAGAGATCGATG
>CAMYOI010000239.1 GCA_947259955.1 uncultured Gammaproteobacteria bacterium | reverse complement strand
ATTTAAGCCATCTTCCGCTCCTAGCTTCAAAGCTGCCGGATTGCAGGAAAGCTATTTATCGTTCTCTACTCTTGAATCGACGGGCTCTGAACGGCCATGAGCCGACACTCAGAACGTATTAATTCTTTAAGCTCCGTGCCCCGCGTGTAACGAAGCGACCCGCAAATTCACTATGTTAGTGACAATATCTCTGTCCGAACACATAATGGTTTGTAAAATTAAGTTTTGAAGGGGGAAGACGATGAGCGACATTACGGTAATAGGTTTGGGGGCAATGGGTTCGGCCCTCGCACGAACGCTCTTGGATGCGAGGCGAAACGTAACCGTATGGAATCGATCACCAGAAAAGACACAGCCTCTTGTGGCTCAGGGCGCTCTTGGAGCATCCAACTTCGTCGAAGCCCTTGCAGCCAGTCCTCGGGTTATTGTCTGCCTACTCGATTATGATGCGACCACAAAACTATTTGATCGGCCCGATGTTTTACCTTTGCTCAACGGTCGCACAGTGATCCAACTGAGCACGGCAACTCCGAAAGAAGCCGCGATCAGCGAAAAATGGTTCAGCGATCACGGAGCTTCCTATTTGGACGGCGCCATACTTTGCTGGCCGGGCAACATTGGGACTGCTACCGGACAAATTGTGGTCGCTGGTCCTGAGCCCGTTTTCGACGATTGTCGGGCCGATCTTGAACATCTAGCCGGTGATCTGCGTTATCTTGGCAAGAACATTCGGGCGCCCGCGACGCTTGATCTGGCGTTCCTGTCTCGCACATTGGGTATCATTTTCGGCTCAATCCACGGCGCGCTCGTTTGCGAGGCGGAAGATGTGCCTGTGTCAGAGTTTACTGCGTTGCTGCCAGCCCACGACAGGGCTGTTCCACTGACTCAAGCGATTAATGACGGGTCTTTCGACACCATTACCAAGGCTGGAGCCGCGGTTGATGTGGCAGGGAGCGCCGCCAAACGAATGCAGCAGCAAGCGAATGACGCCGGTATCAATAGCGAACTGCCTGACCTGATGTGTGATTGGGTTAAACGCGCTCAGAAGGCCGGATATGGATCGCAAGAAACGGCTGCCATCATCAAGGTGATTCGTCAGGACCATTAGATGTCTCAATTCATAGGCGAATGGCGGCTTTGTGTTGCGTCCATCGGTTGAGCTCGCAGCAATTTGCAGACGCCCGTGCTTGATTGATCGTAGGGTCCGTAATGGGTCGCTTACGGAAATAGCTTGTGCGTCACAGCAAGGTTGGAACTTATGTCTCTTGTTGGGCGATAAGCAGCCTGATCAATTTTGTTCCAGGTTTAGAGCCAGTATTCACAATTCGACCGGGTCTTGACGGCTATTTGCCCATACAATAGGGGCCTCCTAATGGCAGAGGAACTTTATCAAGTGCTGTCGCGCCGCGATTTTCTCCTACGTGCTGTGGCCTACACGGCGATGCCCTTTCTTCCCGCGCGCGTATTCGCCCGCGCTAATTACCCCACCCGATCCATTCCGAGCACGGGCGAGCGGTTACCGGTCATCGGGCTGGGTTCCACCAAGGCCGTGTCGCAACTCGAGACACGTGGCACGGCTGGGTTCAAGACACTACTGCGCACCCTACTCGATGGCGGCGGCACGGTAGTCGATACCTGGTCACGCGACGCGGCGCTGGACCGCCTCACCGGTGAAGCGCTGCAGACAGATGGAATGGTGGACAAGTTGTTTCTCGCCACGAAGGTGGACGCAGTTGGCGCTGAGGCCGGCAGGGCGGTTCTCGAACGCACCCGACAGTTGTTTGGCAAAACTTCAGATCTGATTCAGGTGATCAGTCTGCGCGACCTGAAGACCCAGTGGGCGCTATTGAAAGAATACAAGGAGGCGGGCAAGGCCCGCTATATCGGTGCAACGGTTTCAAGGGACGGGCAGCATGCCGACATGATGACATTCATGCGTAACGAACGTCCGGATTTCATCCAGGTGAACTATTCTGTGGTGGAAACCAATGCTCAGACTGGCGTGCTGCCACTGGCCGCTGAACTGGGGATCGCAGTGTCGATCAACCGGCCATTCATGAACGGCAGTTATTTTTCCCAAGTACGCGGCGCGAAGTTACCGGAGTGGGCCGCCGAGTTCGACTGCCACAGCTGGGCGCAGTTCTCCCTGAAGTACATACTTGCACATCCCACGGTCACTTGCGTGCTCACTGAAACCACCAACCCGAAACATCTGCTCGAAAACTTGAGTAGCGCGTACGGTCGCTTTCCGGACGCGGCGATGCGAGAGAGAATGCGCGAGGTGGTGCAGTTTCTCTGAATAATTGGATGTCGCTTATTAAGGCGGGTAGCCCGGTGACGAACTAAAGTGCTACGCATATGGAATAGGATGTTGAAACGTCAGCCTACAATATGTAGAAGCGCTTCGAGTCTCACTATGACCGAAAAGGATTGGGTCCGGCCTGTTTGGCCATTGCGGATATTTCCTGTCCTCGACTGGCGGCTGTCCCAACGATAGCGGACCGAGCAAATAAACCTTGCGCGGGTAGATTTCGTTGCACCGCGTCAGACGGGATCCGACCAAGTGCGGACCTTCGAAAAAGCTGTGATGAGTTAATATTGCGGCGAGGCTTGTTGTGAGCCACGATGTGCAAATGTCAAAGTGGCAAATACGACCGGCAAACGTGCGAGATGCTCACGCTCTCTCTGAATGTATTGAAGCTGCCTATTCTGTTTACGCATCGCGCGTAACCGGCCTTCCCGCGGTCTCCGAGGGAATTTCCGGTGACATCAAAAATCACCGCGTCTGGGTAGCTGAGATTGACCAAAATATTGTTGGCGGAATTATATTGATTCCACACGATGACTTTGTACTCTTGGCAAATGTAGCGGTCCATCCGGAGAGTTCGGGTTTGGGTCTGGGGCGTGCATTAATCGACCTTGCAGAAGCAGAATGTTTAGAGCTTGGATTGGGCGAAGTGCATCTGAATACACACGTGGACATACCCGAGAACGTCCGGCTCTACACACATCTTGGTTGGCAAGAAACTGGCAGGGCTGGAAACAAAATACACATGAGAAAAGTTCTCGACGCGAATAATCGTTGCGGGTGACCAGGGTCAGCACTACCATGATGTTCGACCCTATGTGATAACAGTAATCGGCACTCGCTCCTAAAATTTGGTTTCAACCGAACACAAACTTATCGACCGCACACAACCGGGCCATTGGTCGACTCGAGATATAACCGCTTGAAGTGCAAAACTAGTGCGAGGATTACATTCGGTGGACTTTGGCTCAGCCTATTCGTCACCTGACGATGAAAACTTCATCGTGAAGTATCGAGCCCGCTGCCATTGCGGTGCGGTCCGGTACGAAGTTCGCGCCGATCCGGTCGACGCCAAGATTTGCCATTGCAGTGATTGCCAGATACTCCACGGCGCGCCCATGCAGTGGGCCGCGATTTTCCATAAAGAGGATGTCAGGTTCACAGCTAGGGTAGAGGATTTGCGGTTCTATAATAGCGTCCTAAACCGCCCTGAAAGACTCGTGCCGTGCAAGGTTGCCTGCGCATTGTGCGGTACGCTAATTGCCGATGAAGGGCGAAACATGTGGCTGGCCTTTCCCACGCTTTTCGATTTCGGTGTGCCGCCACAGGTGCCGGAAGCGTTCAAGCCGAGCTGTCACATCTTCTACGGCACGCGGGTGATGGATATCGTCGATGAGCTACCGAAATGGTCTGGCCACAAGGATAAATCCAGACTCCTATGATCCGCGCTCGGAACAGCTCCCTGTTTTGCCTAACTGACACCCTCTATATATAGAGAAGTAATGAGGGGCAGCTTTTCGCTGCAAAGTCGAAGTAGGAATTCCCCTCTGATTTATGACGAATCCTGCTAACTCGTATGACTCAGTTCGGCCATGAAGAGACGGTCGCCAGAATCAATTGACCGGCAGGTTTATACTCAAGCCGACTGATTGAAATATTGGGGCGACCGAGACGGAAAACCGTTCCCTGCCTCTGGAGTTACCAAAGTGAGCGTTTGCTTTTTTAAATTTCTTCTTCCCTCCGAAAATTCGGGGGCTAGATTGCGAGGAGATAACCGGAATCAAACTACCACAAAAAAGAGACCCGCAAGGGCCGACCATTAAGACCCCATGAGCATATTGCTAGCATACGGCATAGCGATTATGCTTCTTATCCGTTCTGCTTACGAAGGCTGAACTACCCCAGATAACTACAGAATTCAGGAGAACACGCTGGCTCAATTGCCGCACCGCGGCGGTGCACTACTGCACGGACCGGTTCCAGAGTATATCGCGGAGCACTTTACGAGGATCGCCGGGGCGTGGCATCCCACCGACAATCCCGATGGCTATCTCGGTCTTTGTATCGCTGAGAACAACATCGTCTGGGATCTTCTGGAAGCCGCCGTGCGAAAATCCCGTGACGTTCCGGCGCGCGCCTTCTCCTACGATGACCTGGCGGGATGTCTCCCGTTCAGGGAGCAGCTCGCGCGGTTTTTAGGGACGCGGCTCGCAGGTCGGGAGCTCGACCCCGAAGAGATCATCGTGCTGGCTGGTGCCGGATCCGTTCTCGAGACGGTGTTCTATTCTCTCGCCGACCCCGGCGAGTCCATACTGGTCCCTACGCCGAGCTACGCGGGCTTCTGGATGGACCTCGAAACGCGCGATGCACTGCACATCGTGCCTGTTCATACCCAAAGTGGCGATGGGTTTCGCCTGACCATCGAGAGCCTTGAGCATGCGGTGGTGAGCGCCCCGTCCCCAGTCAGGGCGTTGCTACTCACGAATCCCGATAACCCACGGGGGAGTGTTTTGCCCCCCGAGCACGTCGCGTCCATCATCGATTGGGCTGTGGAACGAGGTCTCCACGTGGTCATAGACGAGCTCTACGCGTTTTCGGTGTTTGACCCTGATTCCTTTCAGAGTGTACTCAGGACTCGATCGCGGTTGGGGGAGAAGGTGCACTGGGTTTGGGCATTCAGTAAGGACTTTGCGGCCAGCGGTCTGCGTTGTGGTGTCCTCGTGTCGGAGAGCGAACAACTGCGCACTGCGGTGCGGGGTCTGAGCTACTGGTCCTGTTGTTCGGGGGACACCCAATACTTGCTGGGCGAGCTCGTCGGTGATGAGCATTGGGTCTCGCGATACTTGCGGGTGATGCCCGAGCGGCTTCGTGACTCCCATGATGCAGCAACTCGCGAGCTGGAACACCGTGGGATCTCCTACATTCCTGCGGAAGCCGGCTTTTTCCTTCTGTTGGACTTTCGCGAGCAACTCCCGGAGCAGACCTCCCAGGCTGCCGATGCTCTGTGGCGGAGGTTTTTGGAGCAGTTCAACGTGAACCTCACGCCAGGAGCCGCATGCCGGATTCTAGAGCCCGGTTTCATGCGTCTGTGCCATGCGGCCCTCCCCAAAGAGGCGGCCGCTGTGGCCATCGACCGGATCGCGTCCGCTCTTTAAGTGGAGCCCGCCTCCGGGTCTTCGATGCCACCCCGCAGGAGATCTTTCGAGTAGAACCGCGTTTCACCATCGACCGGATCTCGGACACCCACGAGTTTCTATCCAAGAAGGATTTCTCAAATCTACGACAAGGTCTCGAAGCAGCTTTCCAAGCAAGCACACAGGAGACGGTTGTACAGCTCCAAAGATAAAGCATTCCGAGATCGACGTAGCGTCCGTTTAGGGCACGTTGCGGGCGTTCCGTCATCAGGCTGCGACCGACAACTGTGGGCCGGTTGCTGTCAGTGCAGCGCAGCAAATTATGCACTCCAACCTGCGAAATCCACCTGTACCTCGTCATTATTCATCCGCGAGTGAAAACAACAAGTTATGCTTGAGCGCTGACCTACGTCGCACGCCCCTCCGAGCGGCTTGAGATCGCCGCACCGAAAGGGCACACTTTGTCGCCATGCTACGTCCCATAGTCTTCCTCGTGACCCTCGCTGTACACACCCTTAGAGCCCTCTTTAGTACCCGCGAGGAACTGCTGATCGAGAATCTGGCGCTACGCCAGCAAGTGATCACGCTGAAAAAGAAACGCCCGCGGCCGCTGCTCGATGTTATGGACCGCGCCTTCTGGGTCGCACTGCGCACCGCATGGCCAGGCTGGTCAAAGCGTTTGTTCATCGTGAACCCAGACACGGTGGCAAAGTGGAATCGAGATCGGTTTCGTCGCTATT
>CAMYOI010000238.1 GCA_947259955.1 uncultured Gammaproteobacteria bacterium | reverse complement strand
TCAATCCCCCCGTTTTGGGTGACTTTTTTCAAGTTTCAATTGATTAAGCTTATGGCAGTTGAAACAGACAATTGTAATAACTAGAGGAGATAGAATCATGATTATAAAGTATTCACGAAATATCATTATTGCCGGACTGCTCTGCAGTGGTCTGCTAACCCCCGCGTTTGCGGAATCACCAAAGATGATTACGCAAAAGCCTGTAATGAAAATGACCACCCCGATCCCGGAAAATATCACGGCACCGGACAAGCTTGAGACGTCGATAGGCACACTCACATTTGAAGACGGTTTTCCCACTAAGGACACCGCTCAGAAGGTTTACGATCAACTGGATTTTCAGCGTGCCGTCGAGTCCGTCATGATGACGACTCCAGGTGCTTCAGTACACGCATTTGCTAAGGCCCTTCGTGAATTAGGTCCGGATAATGAGGCGGCTATTATCTGGCCACGCATGGACACCAAAGTGCAATTGCTCACGCCAAACACTACCGTGATCTACCTCTTCCTTTGGATGGACCTGAAGAAAGGCCCAATGGTTATGGAGGTGCCACCAAAAGTTTTGGGGCTGATTGATGATCACTGGTTTAAATATGTCACGGATTTCGGCCTGGCTGGTCCAGATAAGGGTAAGGGCGGAAAATATCTAATCCTTCCTCCCGATTACAAGGGCGACGAACCGGATGGCTATCACGTCGCGAAATCCGCGACTTTTGGGAACTGGTTGCTGATTAGAGGATTCCTTGAAAACGGTGATGCTGCCCCGGGATTGAAGAACATCAAGGACAACTTCAAGCTATACCCACTCGGCAAGACAGCAAGTGACTCCAAAGTGACATATCACGATATGTCGATGAAATATATCAACACCATTCACGCCTCGGATGTCACTTTCTTCGATCATATCAACGAGATCGTGCAGTACGAGCCAAATGCTGCACAAAATCCTGAGATACTTGGTTTGCTGGCATCAATCGGCATAGAGAAGGGAAAGCCGTTCAAGCCTGATGCGCGGATGAAGAAAATCCTCAAAGATGCAGCCAATGTTGGTTCGGCGGCATCGCGTGTAGTGCTCTATCGCAGCCGCGACCCGGAGGCACCGGTCTACCCCAACAGCGGTTGGGAAGCGCCCTGGATCGGTAACAGCTCAACGTTCGAAAAAGATGGCGTTAGTCTGATTGATGCACGCACCCGTTTCCACATGTACGCTACAGGAATCACACCGGCTATGGTAACTCCAAAGGTTGGCAGTGGCACCCAGTATATCGCTGGTATGCGCGACTCGAAGGGACGACCATTTGAGGGTAGCAAGACTTACAAGGTCCACCTTCCACCAAATGTACCTGCCAAACAGTTTTGGGCGTTTACAGTTTACGATGTGCAGACGCGCTCCATGCTGCAGACAGATCAGCGTTTCCCCGAAATCACCAGTGCTGAAAAGTCCGTTCAGAAAAATACTGATGGGTCCTACGATGTTTACTTCGGGCCTAAAGCGCCTAAAGGCAAGGAAAGCAATTGGGTACAGACGGTTCCTGGTAGAGGCTGGCACATGCTATTCCGTCTCTATGGACCAGAGCAAGCCTGGTTTGACAAGACTTGGCGGCCCAGTGAAGTGGAACTGGTCGAGTAGGGCGCCAGAATATCTCTGTCAACGCCGGCAGAAAGACAAGCTGGCGTTGATGCTAGAAACCAATTTAAGGAGTTAAACGATGAAAACGAAATATCTCACTACCACCCTCGTAATAACCGGACTGATGGCAATCGGTTCGGCAGCATCAATTCAGGCTAAAGAGCTGGGAGAAACGAGAAACCTGTTTGAAACTGCTGGCAACAAAGAGACCAGTAAAAACTTCAAGCCCGCGCCGCAGAAGATTGAAACAAACTTCGGCACCCTTGAGTTTGAAGGTGGTACCTATCCGACAAAAGCCTCTGCGAAGAAGATTTTCGATGAGATCGATTTACAGCGTGCCACCCAGGCCTATATGGATTTTTTCCCGGCTATGTCGCTCTATGGGATTGTAAAGTCGCAAATCCGTGATTTCGGCTTCAAGACTTCGTCGGACGTCGGGGTGATGGCAGATTTCATGAAATCCAGCGAGAACTACCTGACTGGCAACAACAGCACTATTTACGCCTTTGCCTCCATTGATCTTAAAGTCGATGGGCCAACGGTCGTTGAAATTCCGCCCGGTATGTACGGCACGGCAAACGATGCTAATTTCAGATATCTCACTGATTTTGGCCCGACGGGTCCCGACAAGGCCAAAGGTGGCAAATTCCTGTTTCTGCCTCCTCAATTCAAAGGTGAGGTACCTGAAGGTTATTACGTATTCAACTCCCCAGGCTTCCGGATCTGGGCGATGATGCGTGGCTTCGGCGAGGTCGGGACAGGTGACAAGGCCGTGAATTGGTTCAAAGAACGCCTCAAGGTTTATCCACTGGCTTCCGGACCTCGACAACATCAAGCCATTAATATTTCAGGTATCGGGGCCAACACCTTGCCGCCTGAGGATGGCTCAGCCTTCGAGATGCTGAACGAGGTTATCCAGTATGAACCTACGGAACTGTTCGATAAAGAACTACTGGGTCGTTTGGCAACGCTGGGTATCGAAAAGGGGAAACCGTTCAAGCCCGATTCCCGCATGCAGGGCATTTTTGACCAGGCGGCGAAACAAGGGGTCGCGATGAGCCGTGCCATCCTGTATTCGTCCCGGGAACCGGAAATCAATTACTGGCCCGATCGCCATTGGGAAAAGATGTTTGTGCGCAACACTGAATTTATGGAGAACGGCCACAGCGACATCGACGCCCGGACGCTATGGCACTACCAGGCCATCGTTGTGTCTCCCAATTTGCTCTCAACTACTCCTGGGGCTGGAACATCTTATCTGACTGCTTCCAAGGATAAGGACGGAGCTTTCCTTATGGGGAACAAGAGTTACCGGCTGCGTGTGCCAGCCAAAATGCCGGTCAAGCGCTTCTGGGCAGTGACAGCCTACGATCCTGCAAGCCGAAGTCTGCTAAAATCAGACGGCAATATTACCGTCGGGAGTCTGGGGAAACCCGAGGTCAATAAAGATGGTTCGGTCGATATTTATTTCGGTCAGAATGCTCCGGAAGGTAAAGCGAAGAATTTCATCAAGACTGATCCCGAAAAAGGATTCTTCGTCGTGTTCCGTTTTTATGGCCCTCTTGAAGGTTATATCAATAAGACCTGGGTGCTTAATGACTTCGAACTGATCAAGTAAAAAACTATGCAGCGACCTGTGGGGGCGATGACTCAATCGACCCCCTGCAGGGCACACCATAATATTAGGGGCGGGTCAAAACTCGTCCCGCAAACTGCGAAGAGTCCATAAACTAAATCGACTGTTTTTCCAAGCCGCTACCAGATTGTCCTCGTATCAGGTGAGCGAGCGCTTGCATTCTGAGAAATAACGATTTCAAATCACCGTTACTTAAAGAATACGGCCCGATCTCATCAGCGTTGCCCATGGATATTCAGCATCAAATCAATCCCATCATCCGGACCAAGCTATACGTGCCGACGATGATCGCGGACCACGTGTCCCGCGGCCGGCTGATCGACCTGATGGACAGGGCTCTCGAGGTGCCGCTGACTCTGGTTTCAGCGCCTCCCGGCTACGGCAAGAGTGTGCTCGTCAGCGAATGGGTCAGGCTCCGGGGGCATTCCGCCGCCTGGCTGTCACTGGACGAGTCCGACGGTGACCTGAGGCAGTTTCTCTCCTACCTGGCAGCGGCCATCGACAGCGTGTCTCCCGACGCTTGCTCTACTGTCTTAGGGTTATTGGGAGCGCCTGAGTTGCCGCCTTTGCCGCTGTTGACCGCCTGCCTAATCAACGGCCTAGACGACATTGACTCACCCATTGTCGTCGTGTTCGACGATTATCATTGTTTGGCCCGCACATCACCGGTGCACGAACTACTAGAGAATTTGCTCCGGCATCCACCTTCGAATATCCACATCGTACTCATCACCCGCCGTGACCCGCCGCTGTCAATGGTCCGGCTGCGGGCGGGCAACCGCATTGCCGAAGTACGGCTCCGTGATTTGCAGTTCAGCGGACCCGAGACTGCGGATCTGCTGGCTGCGACCGCGGGGCATACCATCGGCGCGGATGCGCGCGCCCACCTGCAAGCGGAGGTCGAGGGCTGGGCTGCTGGCCTGCGCCTAGTATCGTTAGCCGTCCGCCATACCAAAGACCCAGATGCCATTCTACAAGCCATGCATGGGGGTGTTCCGCAGACGCAGGAATACCTTCTGATCGAGGTGCTGGGCGGCCTGTCCTACACAGTGCGTGAATTCCTCCTGAAGTCCTCCATCCTCAATCGATTCTGCGCAGACACCATCGAAGCGATCTGTTGTCCTGACGCTCAATCAGTTCCGTTCGAACTGAGTGGGCAGGAGTTTATCGAGTTACTGCAGCGGGACAATATTTTCGCAATATCTCTCGATGCCGACGGTCGATGGTTCCGCTTTCATCATCTGTTCCAGGCCCTGCTGCGGCGCCAACTCCGGCAGCAATCCGCACCGGGTGATATCGAGCAGCTGCATCTGCGGGCCAGCGTCTGGTTCGAGGGCCAAAACCTGATCGACGAAGCGATTTTATATGCCCTCAAAACCCAGGATGCGAACTCTGCGGCGGACATCGTTGAACGCCATTACCACCGGGAGCTGAATCAGGACAGGTTCTATGTCCTCGAGGGATGGATTGGCAGGCTTCCTGCAAAGATTACGCAGCGGCGGCCGGCGCTCCTGCTGGGACATGCCTACGTTGCTCTTTTTCGGCAGCAGCCAGCGAAAATGATTCCGATCCTGGATCAGGTTGAATCACTCCTCGACAATGAAGCAGAAAATGGCGATCTTCGCATTGAGCTGAAATTCTTTCGCGGATACATCGATTTCTGGGAGGGCAACACTGAACAGAGCCAGCGTGAGCTCGAAGCGGTTGTGAGTGAGGTGCATGAAGAAAAACGATTGCTCCTCGCTGAAGCTAAGGTCCATTTAAGTCTTTCACGGTACATGAATGGCGAAAAAGCAATAGCGATAGAGGGGCTCAAAATTCGGGCCCAAAAAACAGCCTCGGCGGGTAGTCTACTACTCCCAAGAATGATTGGTTCGATGGCGATCATCCATTTGCTTTCAGGTGATCTGCCCCAGGCGAGATACGAAGGGAAACGGATGCGTGAATCCGCAATATCCAGCCAATCCAGACTGAACATCTCCTGGGCATATTACCTCGAGGGATTATCGCAGTTGCACTGCATGGATCTCGGCGCTGCGCTGGATCATTTTTCGGCCGGCACTGAACATCCTTATTCGACCGATGCGCGAGCCGCGGTCGATGCACTTTCTGGTCTTGCGCTGACGCGACAACTGATGCGACAACCGGAAGCTGCCATTACAACGGTTCAGCGGTTGATTAAATTCGCCGCTGAATTGAATGATCCGGCTCTCGTCGATGTGGCCCGTTCATGTGAGGCACGAATCAGCCTGCTCCAGGGTAATCTCGCCCAGGCGGTCGATTGGGCGGAATCCGCCAGCCCGCCCCTGGATCGGCTTGCCCTGCTTATCTGGCTGGAATCTCCTCCAATCATCCGGGCACGGGTCTTGATCGCGGAGGGATCGACAGAATGCCTGAGGCAAGCCAGTGAGTTACTCCGGGAAATACGGGAATTGAGCGAAGTCTGTCGGTTTACTTGCCAGATCATTGAAGTCGCGGTTCTGCAGGCCCTGTTGCTGGAGAGACAAGGCGGCAGAGACGCCGCCCTGGTATCTCTGCAAGAGGCGCTTGATTTGGCGGAGCCGGGTGGCTGGGTCCGCCCGTTCGCCGAGTTGGGCCGGCCCATGGCCGAACTGCTCGAGCAACTTGCCCGAAAGGGCGCAGAAGGGGATTTCATCCATCGCGCACTGGCGAGTGCCAAGACAGACGGCGCGTTTGCGCCAGCCCGGGAAATCCTGGCGGCAACGCCATCGACCGCACCGGCTCGTGGCGTTCAAGCAGCACCCGCGCGAGCCGGCACGACACCAGGTGACCTCACCAACCGGGAGCTCGATATCCTCGAGATGTTGATGCAGCGCGTTCATCTCGACGCACACTGTGAACTACCACCTCAAACACATCTACCAAAAGCTCGGCGTCAGCAATCGCCGACAGGCAGTGGCAGAAGCGGTCAAAATGGAGATCAATCCGCCGTCATAGCCTGTCCCACCTGGCCACCGTCCGGGCGTCGTTCTCCGTATAGCACTGCTCATTTCCCCCTCGTCTATGGGGATTCGCTGTCGGGGGACAGGCGGCAAACTACATCCCTGATGTGGACTTTGCGCGGCTCATGGCGGGTTCTGTTCGCTAAACGGAGGATTGTGATGAACGACGATTTCGGCTCCAGCGTCAATTTTCCTGACGGATTCAAAGCGGGGAAAAACAGGGGCTTCGGGCCTGGGCCCGGAGCTGACCATTCCGTTCGCGTCAAAGAGCAAGCTGTACGGTTTTCTGAACGCGCGCTATTTCTGGGAGTCAAGCAACCGCAGCATGATCGAAGGCGATACATTCGTGTTAACGCTCACCTTGCCAATTCCGAGCGTGCCGCTGCAGTAGTTGTAAGCGGTGCTTAGACAGAGGTGTAAATAAAAATGATATCAGGCAAAAAAGGCGACCCGGACCTCGAATTCAGCGGGCCGGCCATCTATCGCATTGTTGTCCAGGGTCTCCTGGGCGAAGGGTGGAGCGGCCGGTTGGCCGGTATGGAAATCACTGCCGTAACCCGGGGAACTGGTGCTCCATATACCGAGCTGCGCGGGCCAGTCCGCGACCAGCCGGAACTGAGCGGCGTGCTCGAAACCCTCCACGACCTGCACCTGCCGCTGGTCAAAGTTGAGCAAGCGGACGAGCCGGAATGAGAGTTGAAGCAAAGCAAACCGCATCCACGATTCAAGCCAATCGAGCGGGTTGGGTGCTTCGAACCAAGCATCAAGGAGACGAACATGACAAATAGACCAGTATCCGCTCTCGCCGTTGCCGGGCTGATGACCATAGCTTTGGCGGCGCCGATCCAGGCCCAGACCCCCAGGATGAAAATGACAACGGACATTCCGGAAAACGTTATCACACCGGATCAGATGGAGACGCGCATCGGCACACTGCAGTTCGTCGACGGCGTTCCGACCAAGTAGACGGCGCAGAAGGTCTGGGATCAGCTCGACTTCCAGCACGGTGTGAAAACCATGATTTTGACCACGCCGGCCCGGACAAGGGCAAGGGCGGAAACTACCTGCTGGTTCCGCCCGGCTATGAGGGCGAGATTCCGTAGGGCTATATCGTAAAGAAATCGAACACCTACGGGCACTGGCTGGCGATGCGCGGCTTCATGAACAATTTCGAGGCCGGCCCGGTGGTCACGAACATGAAGGACCACTTCCGCCTGTATCCGCTGGGAGATCAACCCAAAGAGATCAACTTCGTCAATGTCGCCATGGAGGCGTTTAGCACGCTCCACGCGCAAGACTTCACATTTTTCGAGGAGGTCAACGAGGTCGTGCAGGAAGAGCCCAACTCAGCGCATAGCGACGAGGTGCTTGGCATGCCGGCTGCAATCGGCATCGAAAAAGGCAAAGTTTTTGCCCCTGACGATCGCATGAAGAAGATCCTTTCCGATGCGGCCAGAGTGGGCACCGCGGCACAACGGAACAGTTCCGGGTTCCGAGTTCCTGAGGGACGGCGTAAAACTGATCAACGAGCGGGTTCGTTTCCACTACTACGCCACGGGCATTACCCCGGCCATGGTCAAGCCGCCGGTGGGTGCAGGCTCGCAGTACATGATGGGCGTGCGCGACTCCGAAGGGCGCCCGCTCGGCGGCAAGCCGGCGGTCGGTTCCAAGCCTTCCGTTGTAGATCTGTCTGAGCAGGTGACCTACCAGCGAGCGTTTGAGGCAGTCATCTGGTCCATGCCGGCTGTAATCAAGTACGGCATGCGCCGGGCGTCGATTTGGACAAAGCGGAGGGATGCCGATGTTCGCGGTTGAAACCGCTCCTACACTGGTTTCGATATTGCAGGTTTTTTAGGAGAGACTTCAGTCTCGATCCAGTGGATAATCCGCGTCTACTTGTTAATCCTGCTATTCATAACCAACCAATATCCCCCTCGATTAGTGTGATCTAGACGCAGCCGAAAAAGTGTAGAATCGCGCTACGACTCGATTCCGTATTAATCCAAGGTGCCTAGAAATGACTATTCGAACCCACATAGCCTCCGTTGTTACTATCCTGACCACGTCCATTTGTTCGTTTCTCTTCGCTGTGCCGGCGTTGGCCGCAGGTCCCGCTGACGGACCCGAATGGCGGTTTGTCGGCGACATTTATCTGTGGGGTGCGCAGGTCGACGCGACCACGACTTCCGGTCAACAGGCCAACATCCCGTTCAGTACGCTGATAGATAATCTTGAAATGGCTTTTATGGGAGGGCTCGGTGCGCAGAACAACAAATGGACGGCGAAGGCCGATATCATTTATCTGGACGTCAAGGATAAAGGAAGCAATCAGATCGCGAGCGGAGATGTCGAGTTGAAGGGGTGGATCGTTACCCCGACGGTGGGCTATGCCGTGCACAATTCCGAACAGGCGCGCGTCGAAGTGCTTGCCGGTGCGCGCTACCTTTGGTTGGATACCGGCGTCACAGTGAACGCCAACGGCACGCAGGTATTCAATGCCTCCGACTCGGGCTCCAACTGGGACGGCATCGTGGGCATGCGTGCCGACATCAATCTGTCCCCGAAATGGTATTTGCCGGTTTATTTTGATATTGGCGCCGGCGACAGCAAAAGCACGTGGCAGGGATTCGGGGGTATCGGCTATCGATTCGGCAAGGTCGATGCGGTGGCGGGATACCGATACCTGGACTACGCGTTCGATGACAGCCCTGTGCTTGACGATCTGACGTTCAAAGGGTTCATAGGTGGCATCAGATTTACGCTCTAGGCACTCGCGATCCGAGGTAGATTATCCCGATAACAAGATAAAGATCGCTGCATGAAGGTTTTCAAGAACACGCTGTAGAGCACTTACGGTTTTCAGGAGGGGGCCAAGCCCGCTCCGCGGTAGCTAACGAAACTAACCGGAAATACAACATAACAACCAACAT
>CAMYOI010000237.1 GCA_947259955.1 uncultured Gammaproteobacteria bacterium | reverse complement strand
GTGGTCGATGAATGAATGGTCTCCCGGTCAGCCCGGCTCGTCTTTGATATGCTGCGGCGTCTGCTCGGTTTCCGCGGCTGCCCCCGCGGCCGCGGCGGCAACCTGGGGTGGAACATCCGGCGACACCGTCTCCACGATCACCCGCTTGGGCGCAAACTTGATGCCTCTCTCCTCGAACGCCGCCTGGATGCGCGCGTAGGCCTCGCGCCTCATGTAGAACTGGTTGCCCGGCTTGGACGTGAACTTGCAGCGGATAATAAATGACGAGTCATCCATCCGGTTGACACCCTGGGATTTCAACGGATCGAGAAACAAGGGCCCGAGCTCTTCGTCCTCCAGCATGGCCTGCCCGACCTTCTTGATAATTCTGCGCACCAGGTCCACGTCGGTCTCGAAAGGAACGCGGATCTCGAACTTCATGATTGCATAGTCACGGCTCCAGTTGGTCAGCGTCTGGATCTCCCCGAAGGGTACCGTGTGGAGCGGCCCGTTGTGGTGGCGAAGGCGCATCGAGCGCACGGAAATCTTTTCCACCGTGCCCTTGGTGTTGCCGATGGTGACGTACTCACCCACCCGAAACGCGTCGTCCAGCAGGAAGAAAAGCCCGGATACGATGTCCTTGACCAGGGTCTGCGCTCCGAAGCCTATGGCGATGCCTATTATTCCTGCACCGGCGATGAGCGGGCCGATGTCTACCCCGAGAGAAGACAGGAAAATCAGAGCGAGCATGATAATGAGGGTGATGAACAGGAATTTCTTGAACAGGGGCAGGACGGTGCCGAGCCGGGAACCTTCTCCGCCGCCCTCGTCGCCATGCACGCCCGCCCCGGTTTCGGGGCCGGCAACCCGGGCGACCGCGGTACTGACGATTCCCCACAACGCGTAGGCCAGCAGCGCGGTGATCGAAAAATTTACGATCACATGGGTCGTGCGCTCACCGAACAGCGCCTGCATCAGACCAAACAGCTTGAGATCCCAGATTTCCGCAAACGTGAAGACCGCAATTAGAAACAGAATTATCCGGATGTTGTTCACCACTACCGACTCGTAGCTCTTGAGATCTTGAGCCTTCTTTGGGGGCGCGCTGTGGCCATCCGAAATCTCTGCTTTTCTCTCTTCCGGTGGCTCGTCGGCGGTATCCACGGAAAATTCTGGGCCGGCGGAATCAATATGATCCTCATCCGCGGCCGCTGCGTCGTCGTCCCCGGTCGCCGCCATGAACCGGTGCACGGCTCCTCTCAATCCAATGTCCAGTATCGGGATCATGCCCATGACGATCAGGCTGGATATCGCCGGCGTCAGTACTGAGCTGCCGGTTGCCAGATTTATACCCAGTGCCAGCAGATAAATTAGCAGCGCTCCAATGATTGCCATGATGTGCCAGTTCCGCGCAAAGTAGTCTCCGGTGGCGTCTAATCCGGCCTCATCCGTTCGAGGCGGCCGCAGGCTCCAGATGACCCAGATCACGATACCGATGAACACCGCACTGTCCAGTAGGCCTACCGCGCCTCTTATGGCCGGATGAAAGGCGAATTCTTCCATCATTTCACCCAGCAACCACAGGATGAATATCACAACGGTGGCTATCAGCATCAGTTTGAAATTTGCGCTGCGCGCGGTATCGTCGTCGAGATCGACCAGGCGCAGCCACGGTATTCGGGGAGCGAGGATCAAACGCGATCCCGTCGCAACCAGTCGCCACACGAGCACGCCGGTCAGCAGACTGGTGAACAGGAGCTGTGCGTTCTCCGTTGGCAGATCCGATACGAGCCACGCAATCAAGGTGCCTAGGGCGAAGACAAGAATCGAAATTACATCGATAATCGAGCGCAGAAGTGATAATTTAAATTTTTCCCCGAACGTTACAATGGCGTCGGGAGTCGTCACTTTCCCTACATTCGTTACGCTGCGCCGGAATAGCATCTCCACGATCACACCGGCTGCGAAGAACAGCAATATCTTGAACCAGAAGCTCCATACGCTCGCGTCGCTGCCCGCGGTGATACGGCGCCAGAATTCTGCCGGAACGCGGGATACATCACCCATAACGGCGGCAATGCCGATGAGGCTCTCCTCGGCGTTTTTCATGCCGGTCATGAATCGCTCGACCGCCGCGCCGCTTGGCTCCGGTGGCGCCTCCTCGACGGCGGCCTTGTCGAGCTGGCGGATCAGGAGTTCGCGCGCCTCCTTGTCGGACAACCGGGCCACCAGGTTATCGATCTGATCTCCGGTAAGTGTTTCCGGCACCGTCGCCGGGATCTCCGCGCCGGCACTCGAATTGCCCTGGGCCAAAACGGATTGTGAGAGAGATAAGAGCAGGGCGATCGTTGCAACGGAAAACGCCAGGCGGCGCGTTCTGGTTGTCATTTGAGGGTTCACGAGGTTAGGTTTGAAAACGCACGGGTTGGTCCGACAGTATACAATATTGGCCGCTGCCCAATTCCAGCCGACGATTGGTTCATCTTCCCGCGGATTGAAATGAACTTTGCGCGAACCCGTATGTCCGTGAAAATAATCGGCTCGTAAACCGTTGTTTGAGTGGACGCGGGGTCAGAGTCCGCCACACATTGGATAGGAGTTTTAAATGTTCGGATCGAAGTCCTGCATCGTTTTGATTGCTTTGGTTGTCACGTCCGGTTGCGCCACAACGGGGTCGCCGAAGCTCCTGCCGCCTCCGGGAACGCAGCTCGAAGTCACCCAGGAGCTCAGCATCGGGGGCGGGGCCAGGTTGTTCATGCAGCGCGGAGAAGTCAGGTCGCGGCGCGATATCTCGGTAATGGATCCCCACTGCCAGTTCATTTCAAACCGGCCGCGCAGCGAATTCAGTGAGCCGCTCGTAATCCGGCCTGGTATATTTACCGTTGAAAACTCCTACCGTCGGAGGGACTATACCTGGGCGGCGGAGCTCGAATTCGCGCGGATTGGCAGCAATCGCAATTTGTCTACAATCATGGAGTTGTCGTCGGATACACAACAGGATATCGACCGGCTTACGTGCCTGCGCTGGGGTACCGGCGTTGACAGTGGGTTTCTGACCATCGAAGAAATGCGTTCCGCCATGGGTGGACTCGTCAATATCAATCTTCCGGAATGATCGAAGCGCGTTCGTTACACGCGGCAATCCCGGCGCGCGCATTCTCTCCGCAAAAGGAGGTATTTCATGATTGACGTACGCACAATTTCAGCCGTTTTGGCATTGTGCACAGTCTTGCTGGACGGCTGTGCATCGACCACCACCTTCGACACCGCCACGTCGATTACCCTGCCTCGGGTTGGCACCATGATCAAGCTTAACCAGGAACTGGCAGCCCGCGGGGGCGTCCGAATTTTCCTGCAGAACGGTTACCAAAAGCGGTTTTCGGAAGTCGCCAAGCTGGAACCCTACTGTCAGTTCTACGTCAACAGATCCAGCGATGAACTGAACCAGCCCCTGGCCATAGAACCAGACACCTTTATCGTTCAAAGGGTATACAGGCGCAAAGAATCCGTGTCGACGGAAGCCCTTCAGGTTGCCTCAGAAGGTGAATCCGATATGGACCATGGTTCGAGCCAGCGCACCATGTCGACGTTCATGGAGCTGATCTCGGACAATCAGCCCGCGGTCACCCGATTGATCTGTTCACGCTGGGCCGATCCCAACTCGATCTACCATGTCAGCATAGACGAAATCGTCCAGAGTCTCGGCGATGTTGCGGAATTCATTCCGCCATCAGGCGATTCCTGAGATTCCTGACCGCATCACATCAGGTCCCACCAGCCTCCGGCTGCCTGGATCGGGACCTGGCTGCCCTCTGCATTGATCCAGGCGACGACCGCATAGCGCTTGGCATCGACCGCGGTCGATGGAGGATTCAGCGTGGCGCTGTAGACGTCTCCTTTGCGCTGCATGGGCACCTCGTCGACGGACAGGACGACGAAATCGTGGCTTAATATGCGGCCCGCGTTTTCGCCTGCCTCGACCTGGGTTTCGATACCGAAACCGAGCAGGGCGATCGAGGCCGACAGGCTGCGCCCGGTATTATCACTCTCGAACTGGATGTTTATCTCCGTGTTGGTGGCCTCGAGACTGAGGACCCCTGCGGCTTCCTCGATAATATCTTCACCCAGATCGCGCCCTCGCCAACGCCACTCGCGCCCGTTGAGAAAGAATCCCGGTGTGTACACCGTGCGCATGGATTGATAGGAGGCGTGCTGGTATTGTCGAGCGGTATAGGCGGGAGAAGCGAATCGATCGGGCCATCCGATGTAGTCCCAGTAGTCGACGTGAAACGAGACCGGGATGAACCTTTGCCACAATCCGGGTTCGTTTTTCAGGCTGCTTACCCACCGGTCCGCGGGGGGGCAACTGCTGCATCCTTCGGAAGTGTAAAGCTCGAGCAACGACACCCGCTGGGGTGGGCTCTCGATGACCACCGGATCCGCCAGTGCGGCGCTTGTCAAACAAGCCAGGACAATACCCAACACCAGTTTGGCATCGGGCCTGAAATTTGCTTCATTCATGGTTATTCTCCGCACGCGGGTCTGTTAGAGGTTATTGGTAAGAGACCTCCGAATCACGATGTTTATTGCATAGGGCAACCAGTTTGCCTTTATCGATCTGGCGATCGTCGGCCCGTGTCCTGCGTACATTCGAATTGGACCATTGCCGGATCTCGGCGGGAAATCCGGGTTAAGATTATGACCATGGCCCCAGAAAATGAAGAGATAGGTGCGGAACTGGAGAGGCTGCTGGCTCGAGACCCATTCGCACGCCGGCTCGGCGTAACCATCGACTCTGCCGCCGAGGGAAGGGTACGCCTCTCCCTGATCTTGCAGGACGAACACATGAATTTCAACGGGTCGGCTCACGGCGGAGTGCTGTTCTCTTTCGCGGACACGGCGTTTGGTCTGGCTTCCAATTCGCGAGGTGTCATTGCCGTCGGCATTCACACCGCCATGGCTTACTCGTCACCAGCATTCGCGGGGGATGTACTGACCGCGGAAGCGGAGGAGGTTTCCCACACCCGGCGGGTCGGCACCTATCGCGTCACGATCCGGCGGGAGGACGGGGTCGTGGTGGCGGTTTTTACCGGTACGGTACACCGGACGGACAGGCCTCACGACTGAATCCCTCCTCGTCCCGGCGTTCATCGGCACTTGTCCCGCGCCATCGCTCGGGATCCTGGTGAGAAACGCGGGTCAGGGTGACGGCCGAACTCCGGCCGAGTCGAGGATGAAGGGTATATTGTCTTCCCAGCCGATTGCCATGATGTGCACGCCCCGGCAGAATCCTTTGAGTTGTTTGATGGTTGACGCGGCGATTTCGATACTGATTTCCGCGACTCTTTTTGTATCTTCCCCGGCATCGCCGATGCGCTCGACCAGGACCTCGGGAATATCGACCCCCGGAATTTTTTCATTCATGTATCTGGCCATCTTCACCGATTTTATCGGGATGATGCCGGCCAGGACGGGTTGCGACAGTTTCGCCGCGTCCATGAATCGCAGAAACGAGTCGGTGTCGTAGATAGCCTGGGTCTGGAAGAAAGAAGCGCCCGCATCGGCTTTGCGGTGTGCATTGTCGATTTCGGTCGCGATGTCCGCGGCGCCTGGGTTGACCACCGCTCCCACGCAAAAATGGGTCGGTGCGTTGAGCGCGTTCCCCATGAAATCCCTCCCGGAATTCAGTGCGAGCGCCGCCTCGAGCAGCTGTGAGGCAAACATGTCGAATACCGGCTTGGCGTCGGGGTGATCGCCATTATTGGGTGGATCGCCGCCCATGAATACCAGGTTGCGAATGCCCAGCGCCGCGGCGCCGAGCATGCTCGCCTGGATGGCGATGCGGTTTTTGTCCCGCGACGTCATTTGCACGATGGGCTCCAGACCGCGGTCGAGCAGGAGGCGACCCACAGCCACGGGATCCATGGCCATGCGCGACGCATGGGATTCAGTCAGATTGAACGCGGTCACGCGTTCTTTGAGCATGTCCGCCTTGTCGAACAGGCCGCTCAAGTCGGTGCCTTTGGGCGGAGTCAGTTCGGTGGTGATGACAAAGGCGTCCTGCTCCAGCGCGTCAAGGAATTTGTTCAAGCACGTGTCCCGGGCATCGAGTTGTCTGGTCTTTAATATCGAGGGGCGCATTATACTCGGGCCCCGCAGTATTGATTCTACGATTGCGGCACATTTGATAACGATAAGCACTGCCATTGAAAGTTGATA